>CAMYJM010000152.1 GCA_947258635.1 uncultured Acidimicrobiaceae bacterium | reverse complement strand
CCGCATTCAGCGCCTGCTCCAGGCTGGGCTCACCCTTCGCCCGCCCTCCGAAGTAGTCGGCGAGGCCGCTCGTCTGAAACAAGAGCTGCTCGACCGAAATGGCGGGACCATGGTCGGTGCCGTCTACGACGTGGAGCCCGGTCGTGAGCTCGGTAGGCAGGTAGTCGCCCATCGGGGCTTCGAGGTCGACGGAGCCCTCGCGCGCCAGCTGCATCACAGCGACGGCCGTGTACATCTTGCTGATGCTGGCCAGGAAGTACGGGGTCTCGACGGTCAGCGGCACCGTCAGGCCGGCATCGGCGAAGCCGGCCACTGCGGCGGCGTCCACATCGCCGCTCCCCGACCGGATGGCAGCGAGGACTCCGCGGACAGACCGCTTGGCGACCGCCCGGTCGATCAGGGGTTGCAGTTGGTCGGCGACTGCCATCGATTCGAGTCTAAGCGGGAGCCCGACGCCGCAAACAGCCTCAATCGAACTCGATCACCTGGCGCAGCGCTTCACCGTCGGCGAGCCGGTCGAGGGCCTCGTTGATGTCCTCGAGGCGGATCTGGTGCGAGATGAGCGCCGTCGCCGGGAAACGTCCTTCCCGGTACAGCTCGATGAATCGCGGCACGTCTTTCTGGGTGGCACAGGAACCCAGGTAGCTGCCCTGGATGTCGATGCCGGACACGACGAGCGGCGCCAGCTGGAGAGAGTGGGCGACTCCGGGGCCGGGAAGGCCAAGCGTCGTCACCTTGCCGCCACGACGCACCAGCGCCGCCGCCAGCTCGAACCCTTCCAGTGTGCCCGACGCCTCGATGGCGTGGTCGACGCCGCCCGCTGTGGCTTCCCGTAGGCGGGCTACGGCGTTCTCGTCGGCGACCATCACGTCGGTCGCACCGAGCTCGTGAGCGGCGGCCAGCTTGGCCGGCAAGAGGTCGAGCGCAAAGACCCGAGCGGCGCCCGCCGCCCGGGCTCCGAGGATTGCCGACAGCCCAACCGCACCGAGCCCGACGACCGCGGCGGTTTGGCCTTCCTCGATGGCGGCAGTGTTGAGCGCCGTCCCGCCACCGCACAGCACGGCACAGCCGAATACGCACGTATCTCCAGGAGCCAGGCCGGCGGGCACCTTCACGGCGGATTGCTCGGCCACCAGGGCGTACTCGGCGAATGCAGCCAGCCCCATGTGGTGGTGCAGCGCCTCCCCGTGGTGTGTGAGCCGCGTGCCACCGGTGATGAGCTCGCCCTCGCCGTTGGCGGCGCCGCCGGTTTCACACAACCACGGCTCACCGCCGCGGCAGCGCACGCACGTGCCGCATTGGGGCAGATAGACGAGCACCACATCATCTCCCGGAGCCACCCCGCTGACGCCTGTGCCCACCGCCTCAACACGGCCGGCGGCCTCGTGGCCGATCACCATTGGCAGCGGCCACACCCGGGCCCCGGTCACGACCGACAGATCAGAACGGCACAGGCTGGCGGCGGCGATCTTGACCAGGACCTCACCGGGGCCGGGATCCGGCAGATCCAGCTCGACGATCTCGAGGGGACGGGACTCCGTGTAGGGACGGGGCAAGCCGGGTTGACGTAGGACGGCGCCGAGGAACTTGGCCATGGCAGAGTCTCCTTGGTAGCCGGGACTCGATTGTAGTTGTGGCCCGCCCGATGGCTCAGCCGGGCGCTCCCGGATAGCAGGTGACTTGCCATCGCCAGAAGCTCTCATCCTCGACAGCGGGGAGGACAACGTTGAACATCGGGGTGTCGCCAGAGCGAATCGTGAACCCGTCGATGATGGCGACTTCGTGGTTGGCCGATTCGGGGTCCAGGTCGGGCGCAATGGTCTCGTCGAGATCGGATGGCGCCCCATCGTTGTCCAGCGCGTGGATGCGGCAGGAGGCCGCAGACTCGCCGGCGTGGTCAAACACATCAAGAGTCAGCTGATAGCAGCGGCTTCCGGAGACCGGCTGGTCGCACTGCTGCTCATCGAGTTGCGTGCCGCGGATGAACGGGCGGTCGACGGTGTCTTCAGATTCGCCGCAGCCGACCGCCACGAGAATCATGGGAACCACCAAGAGCACTAGAAGCCGATTGCTACTCGCAGCCGACATCGATGCTCACGATCTCCTTCATCTCGGCCGGAATCCACGGCATTTCCGAGAGGCCCGTGCGATCGATCGTCGCGTCGTACCGTGCCTGGAAGACGAGGCAGAGCGCCAGGATCTCCTCGTTCACGGCGTCCACCGCGACCGCCTCGGCCGTGCTCCACCACTCCTCGGGTTCGGTCGCCGTCTCGAATGAGGTGACCCGGGCCGCCAGAGCCTGCTCGGCGATGATGAGCAGGCCGAACAGGTCGAGACCGTCCCGGTGCATCGCGGCTATGGCGTCGGGGGGATTGAGTGTGTCGAGCTGCTCGAGCAGCTCGCGGCGCGCCCGCAGCCGTTCGTCCCAATAGGCCCGGACCCGCTCGACGGTCGGGACCTGAGCCCCCCAGTCGGCATCGAGGGCTGCGATGCTCTCTTCCATTACCGCACCCATCGCCCCGCCCTGAGTCGCGTACTCCGCCAGGGTGAGGTTCTCCCCGCCACAAGCCGCCAGGACGAGGACCAGACAGGCACCAAACCGAACAAGATGCAAACGTACCCTCCTGTCTCCGGCCCCATCGTACGCCGCGCCGAGCGCCGCCCCTTCTTCGATCAAGTCACCGACGACGGGAACATCGTCGAGCCCTACGTCCGGTTGCCGGGAGGGCATACGTCCGCGCCGAATCCGGTTTCAGACCTCGAGCAGGATCTTGCCGGCGATGCCGCGGCCCTCGAGCGCTCGATGAGCGTCGGCAGCCTCGGCCAGCGGGTGGACGGCGCCGATCCGCACGTCGAGCTCACCCGATTCCATCCACCGGAAGAGATCGGCGCTGCGGGCCGCCAGAACCTCGTCCTCGGCGATGTAGGCGAACAGTGTGGGCCTGGTCAGGTACAGCGAGCCCCCTGCTGACAGCCGCAGCGGGCTGACGGGGGGCACGGGCCCGCTGGCATTGCCGAAGGTGGCCATGATGCCGCGCGGTGCCAACAGGTCGAGACCGTCGTCGAACGTTGCCGCCCCGACACCGTCGTAGACGACTGCCAGCGGGTGCGGTCCGGCGATCTCCTCGATCGCATCCTTGAAGCTGGTGGTCTGGTAGTTGATCACGTGGTCGGCGCCGGCCGAGCGCGCGATCTCCATCTTCTCGTCCGAGCCCACTGTGCCGAACACCTCGGCGCTGGCCATCTTGGCGATCTGAACGAGGAGGCGGCCGACCCCGCCGGCGGCGGCGTGGATCAGACAGCGGTCACCGGGCTGCAAAGCGTACGTGTCGGTTGCCAGGTAGTGGGCCGTCAGACCTTGCAGCATGACCGCGGCCCCCAGCTGCGGCGACACACCGTCTGGCAGCGGCACGATCCGATTCGCCGAACCGACCACACGTTGGGCATAACTTCCGATCTCACCGGTCCAGGCCACCGAGCGTCCCACGAGCGATTCGTCGACACCGTCTCCTACCGCAACGACCCGGCCGGAGCCCTCGAGGCCGGGCGTGAAGGGCAGCTCCATCGGATAGAGCCCGCTGCGGTGATAGGTGTCGATGTAATTGACTCCGCCGTAGGCGATGTCGATCAGAGCCTGGCCGGGCCCGGCGGTCGGGTCGGCGACTTCGGACCACTCCAGAACCTCGGGACCGCCGGTGGCGTTGATGACGATGGCGTGCACGATGTACTCCCCGGATGGCTGGGCCCCCAGGGTAGGTGAGTGCTAGCTACGTGTGTTGCTCCGGTGGGTTGGCGGCGCCGCCGATGAGCGGGCCGCCGAACGGGCCCGGGGCTAGCTCGATCACATCGGGGACCTCGATCGAAACCGCCGGGTCGATACCGGCGACGATGTAGACCAGGTTGTCGAGAGTCACGGTGCCCGGCTTGAAGTAGTCAGAGTGGCCGACAGAGCCGTCGGTGTGAATCTCGATCGCCCCGAAGTCCTCATGGGTCGGATTGGTCCCATGGTGCAGGTCCCTGATGGCGTCCTCACCGTCGAGAGAGTCGAGCAGCCGGCGCACCGTTTGGTCGAGTTGTTGGGCAGGAGTGAGGAACTCGGAGATGTCGATGCCCGCCCCTATGGGGTCGCCGTCGGCGAGCCCGGCCCAGACGACGCCCCCGGGCTCGAGCTTGGCCTCGTCTGCATGATCGAGCCATCCATGCCGGCAACGAAATCGACCAGAGCGCCATGACCCCCATCGGCGGCGCTCCGGAGCACGGCGTCGACCCCGTCGGGAGTGTCGTAACCGAGCCAGGCGACGGTGGCCACGTCGCCGATGTCGAGCTCTTGAGCCCGGTCGTGGATGTTGCGAGCATTGGCCCGGAAGCCGCCGGCGCCGTCGCTGAAGTTCGCTCGGTCGTTCGTGATTCCGGGCACGACCACGCCGATGTTGCGGGCGTGCTCGAGATCCCCGAACACCTCGGCGACCCGGCCGTCGCCCGCCGGATCGAACAGCAAGATCTGTCGATCCTCGGCCAGCCACAGCTCCAGTTCGGCAATCTCGCTCAAGGCTGCCGCCCGCTCGGCTTCGAGGAAGCGCTTCATGAACCACACCTGGTCACCTGCCGCCAGCGAGTCGGCAACCGACGCCACTCGGTTGTGGAGCACCGCGATTCGGCGGGCAATGAGAAGGTCGCTGGCCGCATAGCGAGCCCGGGGCGGGGCTCCGTCCATCGAGCTGATCGCGGCCGGATAGGCCGCGGCGAGCACGCTGATCGACTCGTAGCTCACGGACGCGAAGTAGGCGGCCCGATCCTGAGGCGTCATCTGCACCAACCGCACGACCTCCGCCGGCGCAATTGACACCGGCCCGACCGGCGGCCCGGCACCGATCGGCCGGGCCGTCGCCAAGATCGCCCGGTGCAGTGGAAACCCGGCCCAGGGCTGGGAGAACACCGCCGCCGGCTCGCGGCTGACCACCGCGTCGATACGCCAGCGGAAGTCGGCGGCGGAGTGTCGCAAGACATGGACGGTGGATGTGAGCCTGGTGCCGACACGATCGGCCGAGCGTTCCCTGCCGAGCCGATGCAGTGGATCTATCGCGCCCGATGCAGCCCGCTCGATCACATCGGCCCGGCGGCCGAGCAGGGCGCCCAGCTCAGCCAGGCCGGACGGATCGATGCCGACGAACGTCACTGCCAAGCCACCTGGCACAGTTCCGCCTCGCCGTCGGCGACCAGGTATCCCCGTCCCGCCGGGAAGAATGCCGGCCCGGTGCGGGGCAGGGCTGTTTGCCACAGATCACCGTCGCTGGTCGGATTGGGCTTGAGCGCCAGGCCGAGCCGGCTGCGACGCACCGCGAGGGTCCAGTGCCCGTATGCCGAACGGAGCACGTCACCGGCACCGGCGGCGAAGATGTGAACGTGGGGTCGCCGGTCGGCAATGAGCGAGGCCACGACCCCGGCCGGGTCGTCCACGTCCTCGGCGTCGTCGATGAGGATCGCACGGGGTGGCTCCGAGCCGGCATCGCCCGCCGCGGCGCGCAGCAGTTCAGGATCGTCGACCAGCAGGTCGACGGCCGCAGAGTCGGCCAGCGGGCTGCGCCGCGGTGTCAGCGCGGTGATATGGATATCCGGCCGGGCCGACCGGAGCACCGTCGCAATCGTGGCCAAAGCTGTGCTCTTGCCCGAGCGCGCCGGCCCCGCGATCAGGACGTGGTCACCCTCGCGCAGGCTCCAGGCGATCGGTGACAGCGAGTCGTCGCCCACGGCAAAGGGGACCCGCCATTCGAGGTCGTACACCTCGGCACCACCGACGACGTCGGGGATCTTGACCTCGGTGGGGAGCAATTCGATGGCCCACGGCGCCCGGTCGGGATCAGGGCTGCCGGTGGCCCCGACCAAGCCGGCAACATCGTCCGCGGTGACGGCGGCCAGCTGAACCTCGAGGGAGGTGCCGGCCTCGAAAGCGCGGCCCGGGACCTCCGGAGGATCGCTCACCGTGACTCCTAGGCCGGTGTACTCATACCGATCCGCCAGCTGCATCACCAGCTTCGTTGGTACCAACGAGGCGACCTGGGTGGGGAAGTCGATCGGCTGCTTGGCTGTGGCGATCACGACCACGCCCACCCCGGGCCCGTCGGCCACGATCCGGCCCAGCGACTCTTTGATTGCCAGGTCCGCTGGATCGTCGAAGGCAGCACGGAACCCGGCAAAGTTGTCGACCCCGACGATGATGCGGGGTTTGCCTTCCATGATGGAAGGCGCCCTCGCCGCGATTTCGCGCCGCTCGGCGACCTCGCGCTGTAGGTAGCGCAGGAGCCGCTTCTGCCGATCCCGCTCGCCGGCTCCGATGACGGCACCGACGTGGGGCAGCGCCTCGAGGATGCTGAGCCGTTGGTCGTCGAAGTCGAGGAGGTAGGCGTGGAGATCCGCCGGCGACTCGCGGCTGCAGGCGGCCGTGACGGCGCCAATCAGCGCCCCCGACGTGCCAGAACCGGACACGCCGTATATGAAGAGATTCGAGTCGATCGCCCAGCTGTACTGGCGACGTCGCTGCCGGTGGGGCTCGTCGACCAGGCCGATTGGCGCCCGGCCCGGCGCGGCAGAGCCGTGGTCGAGGTCGGCCGGCCGCAGTTCGCTCGGCAGCGGATCGGGCCACGGCAGGCGCGGCGGCCGCATCCCGGCTTTGGCGGCGGCCCCCGTCACGGCGGCAACCAACTCCTCGAGGTCGGTCGGTCCGGCTGTGGGGAAGCCGCCGGCGGTCGCGACGTTCGCCTCCTCGTCGGCGAGGAACGGCGCAATGGACACTGCCGACCCGGTGCCGCTCGAACGGCCCGTCACGAGCGCCGACTGGAAGGCGACGACGTCGCCGGGCCCCCGGCGCAGGAAGCCGCGTCCGGGGCGAGATCGGGACAACCCGGCGGCCTCCGGCGTCCCCAGCACGTCTACCGAGTCGGCTACGTCCTGCACCCGCAATGAGATCCGCAGGTTGGTGTTGGCGCGGATGTTGTCGTTGATCACTCCGTTGGGCCGCTGCGTCGCCAGCAGCAGGTGAACTCCCAGGCTGCGACCTCGCTGAGCGACATCGACGAGGGCCGCCATGAAATCGGGTAATTCCCGGGCCAACGCGGCAAACTCGTCGATGACGACGAGCAGCCGCGGCAGCGGCTCGTCGGTCGCTTGATCCTGGTAATCGTCGATATCGGCGGCGGCGACGACCCGGAGAGTCTCCTCGCGGTACCGCAATTCGGCTTCGAGGCAGGAAGGCGCTCCCTCCCTTGTAGTCGATCAGAACGAAGTTGAGATGCTCCGGATCGACCGCGACCGCCAATGACGCAACGAGCGATCGCAGCAGTTCCGACTTGCCGGCGCCCGTAGTACCGGCGAGGAGAGCGTGGGGGCCGTCACCGGCCCAATCGACGACCAGGGTCCCTTCGGCCGTGACTCCGATCGGCGCCGCGATGGGATTCGAGCCCGCGGCGGCCCAGCGGCGCACCACGGCGTCGGAATTGACGCGGCCCAGGCCGATCAAGTCGACGAGATTCACGACGTCGGGCAGGTTGCCTCCGCTGGTGCTCAGCTCCGGATCGGCGTGCCCACCGATCCGGCGGGCCAGGCGACGGGAGGCGGATGCGGCAAGGCGCCATCCCCGGATGGCCTCGACTCGCTGGGCTCGACTCGGGCGGTCGAGACACGCCAGGCCCGCACTATCGATGGTCACGATGTCCGAGCACGATGACGGCAGCTCTTCGACAGTGCGCCCCACAGCGATACCGCAACGACGTATGCGACCTTCCCCGTTGAGGGCCTGGCGTACCGCGGAAGCGGACGCGGCGGTGACGTCGTCGATGTCGATCACCAGCAGCGTCGCCGGGCCAACTTTGCCGCCGCGCACGGCCGCCGGCGGTCTTTCGGATCCCGTATCCAGCAACGGCGCCAGCAGGGTGTCGGCGGCTTCTCCAGGCCGAGCAATCGCCAGACGTCTGCCGTCGCCGTCGATCTGAAGATGGGGCAGCCACTTCGCCCAATCCCACTCGGCGACGTAATCGGTCACTACGACCATCGCCAGGTCGGACGGCCCGTGATGGGCAGCAGCTTGCGTCAGGAGCCAACGGGTCATCTCGATCTGGCGGCGCCTGTGGCCCACGACCCCGAGGACGCCACCGTCTCCGAGCTCGATCGTCACCGGCACATTGTGCAGCGCGGCCGAGGCTGCCAGAAGCTCGGTGGCACCTGCCGACCGGTCCGGCTCGGCCGGTGCGACCTCGGGAGCCCACGGCACCGTGCCCACTCCGATGGCGAGCTCCAGGAAGTCGGGGTGATCATGGCGCCGCTGCCACAAGCGGGAGTCCCCCCGGACGATTCTCTCGGCCAGGCGGGCGGGCCCGGGCGAATTCCGCCACGCCATACTGCGGGCCGCCCCGCGCAGGGCCGCCAGCCGTTCCCGGAAGTCGGCCATCGCCCGAGCCGCCCCGGTCGAGGCCTCATCGTTGCTTCGTTTGATGCGCCGTCGGTCTTCGTACCAGTTGGCCAGCATCATTGCCGGGCTGAGGATGGCGAACATCGCCATCATCGGGTTCCACACCAGCGCCATGACTCCGCCGATTAGAACCGGGATCACCAGGGCGCCCCACCCGAAGCGGGTCGGCTGCTGGGCTGCGGGAGGGGCGCTCGGTGCTACCAGCAGGGGAAGGCTGGTAGGGAACTCGGATCGCGGCGGTCGATTGAAGGCGGCGCGGCCTGTGGCTTCTCGTTGCGGTGGGGCCGGGATGAACCTGTAGGCCCGGCCATCGATCTGAACCTGGTCTCCCGGCGTGAGCCGAGCGATGGCCCCGGCCCGCTCGTTCCCGATGGTCACGCGGCTGGAGCCCGGATCGATCCGGGTGGCTCCATCCACGTCGACGTACAGACACGCGGCTCCCCCCTGAATACCACGTCCCTGTACGCCGACGTCGACGCAGCCAAGGCGATGCACGCCGGGCGCCAGGTAGACGGTCTCACCGGCGACATCTCCGGACATCCCGACCAGCAGACAGACCGGCTTCTCGCGATCCTCAGTCAGTGGCTCGAGCCGTGACCCGCGCACGATCGCGATCTGGCTCATCGGTCGATCCCCGGGCGTCGGGAACCCGTCGACGAGCACACATCGTGGCGCCGATCCGACGACGGTCTCGAAGAACTGCCCGACCGTGATGGCGTCGTCGGCCAGCGAGATCGCGATCTCGAATTCCTCGCCGCGCTCCACCACGACGATCTCGCTCTGGGTGGGATTCGCCATCACCCGCCTCACAACACAGCCGGTGGCAGGGCGGCGGCTCGCGCCGCCTGTTGAGCCTCGATCCGGGAGGCTTCGTGAATGAGCCAGTTGGCCTCCGTGCGAAGCCGGTTCGCCTTGCTCGCGAAGGCGGCTGCCTCCGCGTCCAGCTCGGCCGCCTGTTGATCGACCGAACGGCTCTGCATCTCTGCCTCCTGTTCGAAGTCGGTCGCCGCCGGCCCCTGCCAGACCATCCGGGAAAGCCCGGCGATGCCCGACAGGAGCCCGTCGATCGACCCGGCGACGGACCGCAGGGTCTGAGCCGACTCCTCGAGAACCCTGGCTTCCGTGCGGCGGCGGGAAGCCTGCTGACGCATCTCATACGGTGTCACGGTGCGGCTCGCCCAATGGTGCAACGCGGGTGGTGCAGCCCGGGCGGCTCAGCGGGTGGCGGCTTCGATGTTCTGCCGGTACTTGCCGACCGCCAATGACGCTTCCTTGAGGGCGCTCTCGAGCTTGACCATCGCCGGCTGAAAGTCACTGGACCAGGCCGTCCTGAACTTGTCGGCTCCGGGGCCCGACCAGGCGGTGGCCCCCGGCTGCACCCGGTTGTTCAGCGTTCTGGTCAGCTGATCCACCTCTGCGGCCTTCGCCTCGAACAACCCCTTCAAGCCGTCGAGATCTGACAGGTTTGCGCCGAACATTCCGCTAGCCATCTGGCTTCCTTTCGCTGGTCGAGGCATGCGACCTCGTGTGCTCGGAACCTATCAACGTTGTTTGACGCTTGTCAAGCTGTTGTGATCTTTTTTTTTAATTGACAATCATATTTAATAGGTTTTATAGTTATCCCATGATGCAAAAGTTCAAGCAGGTCGCGGTTGTGGTGGCCCTCGGCAGCTTCGAGATCGGGGCAATCGCGCTCCTCCACCGGCTCGGGCAGATCGAATGGATGAGCGTGCCGTGGAGTTCGCTGCAGTCCTGGTCCGAGATAGCCCCCATCGAGGACGTCGTGGCCGCCGGCCTCCGCGCGACCGCTTTGGCGATCGCCTACTGGATCGCCGGCTCAACCGTGGTCTACGGTGCGGCCCGCATCTCCCGGGCGCCCCGCTTGGTCCGGGTCACCACCCGAGTGACCTTGCCACCGATCCGGCGGGCCCTCGATCGTGCGATCGCCGTCGGCGTCACCGCGGCGACCCTCGCCGCGCCGATCGCCCCGGCGGCCGCCACCGAAGTGCCATCGCCACAGGAACCCGTCGTCTATCAGATGTCCGACCAGGGAGTGCCCACTCCGATAAACGCTCCGGCCGTCGATGCCACGGCGATCTTCCCGCCCGGTGTCGGTGGCGCCGGATACACGCCGCGGCCGGCCGGCGGCCTGACCCTGGAAGAGGGCGCAGACGCTGTGGTGCCCGCCGGGGCGAGCAACGCTGCCGGCGACGGCACAGCAAGTACTCCGTACGACGTAGTCGCCGGCGACAACCTGTGGACGATCTCGGCAGTCCATCTCCGGGCGATCTACGCGAATCGGGAGGTGGATACCGGTGAGATCGCGAAGTATTGGCGCCGCGTCATCGAGGCCAATGCCGCCGGCTTGCGGTCGGGCAACCCGAACCTCATCTACCCCGGCGAGCGGATTCTGCTGCCCGACCCAGGACCTGCGGAGGACTCATGAACGCTTCACTGGGGCGACCCGTCGCCGACCTGGACGACTATCTCGAATCCCCCCCCGACGTTGTGCTGCGGGCGGCCGCAGAACCGGCCCCGGCGCCCGCCCGCAGCCGGCCCGGCGCTGCCCGGTCGATCATCGCCGCGGCGGCCATCGTCGTCGTCGGCCTCGCCGGCTACTGGATGCTCGGGGAGCAGCCGACGTCGCCGCCCGCGATCGCGACAGGCGTGACGGCGCCGACCGCACCCGCCGGAGTGCCCGGCTTCGCCGAGATGTACCTCGCCTCCTACCTGACCGGCACATCGGAGGAAATCGGCGAGTTCATGCCCGGGGCGCCCTCGCTGGCGGCGATGACTCCGGCCTCCCGTTACGTGACCGGGACCGCCACCATGGAGGTGGCCACGGTCGCGCCCGGCTACTGGCGGGTCGTCGTGGCGGCCGCAGTGCTATCACTCCAAGACGGCGCCTACCACCCCGCCGGACTGCAGTATTTCCAGATCGGCGTCGTTGACGACGGGGGGCGCCTCGTGGCGGTGGCGCTGCCCGCCCGGGTCGCCGGTCCCGCCCCGCGCCCGGTACCGCCGCGCGCCCTCCAGGTCGCGGACGGAACCCCCGCGGATGAGGACGCGGCGCTTGTCGGTGACTTCCTCGAGGCACTGCTCACCGACCGCCGCGACATCAGACGTTATCTCAGCGCTCAGAGCGACATCGCCCCGATCTCGCCGGCTCCCTACGACTCGATCTCCATAACGTCGCTGGCGCTGTATGCGGATGGATCGGCTCTGGCGACCGTCGATGCGCAGAGCGCGGCCGGTGCCGTGGACTCGATGCAGTACATCATTCGTTTCTCCGCTGAGGGCCCGAGCCCGGCGGTGGCGGCGCTGCTGGCGGGACCGCCTGCGATCACCCGCGCTGAGACGGGTCGACCGTGAGCGGTGGATTCTGCGGCATTGATCCGCCGGCCCTCGGAGTGCTGGCAACCCGCCTGGAGTGGGCCGCGGGCCGCCTCGACAGCTGGACGGGCCCGGCCTATGACAGGCTGGCGAGGCATTCCCGGTGGGCGTGCGCCGACTCCGTTGGCACCCGGCTGTCGACCACCTCCCGCTGGGCGCGTACCAGCGCCATCGATCTGCGTCGTCGGGCCGGCGCGATGGAAGCCGCCGAGCAGCTCCTTGTCGGGGTCCCCCGACCGCCAACACCAGGCGGTGGGACCTTCCCTGCTATCGAGCTGGAGGACTGGGTGCGGGGGGCGCTCGGAGTCTGGAACGGACGCGCCGACGAGCTATTCCCGCTCGGCCGCTGGGTCTTCGGCGACCTGTGGATCAACCGGGTGGCACAGTACTTGCGGGGGAGGAACCCGATCGTCAACGGCACTCTCCAGGTGCCCTCGATAGCCAACGGATGGGCCCCGCGCCAGCTGGCGAAGACCGGCCACTTCCGATGGATCTCCAACCCGGCCGTGCAGGCGGCGGGCAAGAGGCTCTCCTTCGGATTCGCCGTTGTGAGCGCCATCGGCGACGCCAAGGTCGTCTGGGATCATGGCAACCCGGTCGACGCCTTCGAGAGCGAGGGCGCCGGCTACGTGGCGGACTTGGCTCGCCTCGGCTTCAGCGGCTCGTCGGCGGTGTTCCTCGCGGCCCCCAATCCGATTGCCGGCGGTGCCGTGATCGTCACCGGCCTGGTATGGGCCGGGGCCGAGGTCGTCGACCACTGGGACGAGATCACAGAGACGTGGAACGCCGCGTACGAGGACTTCGCGCGAGGCGCCGAGGCGCTCTACGACTCGGTGTCTGGAAGCTTCAGTGCCGGCGGGGAATGGACGTCCGACCGCTGGGACGATGTGACGGACTGGACGGGCGACGGCCTCGAGGGAGCACTCGACTGGAGCAACGACCGCCTCCACGACGCAACAGAGTGGACGGGAGACCGCCTCGAGGACCTGGCCGACGTGGGTTCCGGCCTGATCGACATCGGAGTGGATGCTCTCGATTTCGTCGGAGGACTGTTCCGTGGGTAGGAGGAGAACATGACAGCGACCATGAACACCGGCGCCGAGATGATCCGGATCGACCGCGGTTACCTGCCGCTGTTGCTCCAGATCAAAGCCGCGGGCGCCGTCGGCCCCGATGAGGCGGCGACGACGGCGCTCTCCCGGCTCGAAGCAACCGATCTACTGCGAGACGGGCAGCTGCACCCGATGGCCGACGCCATGCTCGAGATAGTGGCCGAGCCTGCCCTCGTGGTCAGCGTCGAGAGGATGCGGCTCGGAGCGGTTGCCGCCTCGACCATCTGGGCGACGCCCTACGGAGCAGCTATCGGGACTCGCGTCGACGGCGGACTGTACGAGCTGAAGTTGGCCAACGCGGCGCTCCTGCCCTTCCATCTGTTCCAAACCATCCATCTGCGTCCACTTCCGGAGAGGGATCCGGTCGATGTGACGGTCCCGGCGGAAGCCATGCTGGCCGCCGAGACGCTCCTCTACCGTGACGACAGGCCAGGTGGAGTCCGGGAACTCCGACGGTGCGGCATGACCGACGAGGATGCTGCCGCCGCAATGGCAATCCTGGCAACGCGGGTGGCGAGTTGGCGTATCCATGCGCTGTGGTCGGGCGGGGAGGGAACCGAGACGCGCCGGGCGCACGGAATGGACTGCGGCTCCCGGGGCCACGTGCTGGCGACGATCGGCACCGTCGAGCCCACGATCAGGCTGCGGTCGGCGACATTCGCCGATGTGACTCAGGCAATACGTGCAACGCTGCCGGGGTCAAGAGGCTGAATCACCCTGCTTGCCGGAAGTCTGAGCTCGGATCCACTCGATGGCCGGCTCGATCGATCGGAACAGTTCCGTCGGGACATTCGACGGGTCGACGAGTTGGAAGCTGCGAAACAGCGTGACATAGCTCGGATCGGTCGC
>CAMYJM010000151.1 GCA_947258635.1 uncultured Acidimicrobiaceae bacterium | reverse complement strand
CGCGGATGTTCTCGTTGGCGGCATGCTGGTTGTTGTCGTGGTTGGCAAAGGGTGTGATGGCGATGGCGGCACCGAGCACGGTCGCGAAGTAGTGGAGCGGCACCGAGCCGCCAAAGGTGGGAACGGCCAACACGGTCTCGCCGGCGGCAATGGACGCGGCCTCCACGATCGCCGTCGCCAGTGGAGAGTCGGTGGGCATCCGCACGCCCGGATACGAAGCCCGGCGAGTGACCAGCGCCACCCGGGCGCGGCTGCGACGCATCGCCATGTCGGGCTCATCACGCACGATGAGCCAGCCCTGGGACCGGATGTGGTTCTCGACGCGGTCGAGCATCGACTCGGGGTCGTTGCCCGGAGCCAGCCGGATGTCGATCGAGGCGGTTGCCTGTGTGGGGATCACGTTGGCGGCGGCGGCGCCCACCCCACCACCGTCGAATCCTCTCACGTTCAGCGACGGCTGCAACAACCGCAACGCCAGAGCGGCATCGCCGTCTTCGGTACCCGCCAGGCCCAGCTCGGCGCGCAACGCGTCGTCGTCATTGGGAAGGGCGGCCACGGCGGCGGCGTCGGCCTCGGTTATTGGCGCCGTTCCCACGTAGAAGTCCTCGATCAACACATTTCCGCTCGAGTCCTTCATCGAGGCGAGCAAGCGCGCCAGCTCCAGGTTCGGGTTGGGCGCCCAGTTCCCGTAGTGGCCGCTGTGCAAGGGCCGCACCGGGCCGTAGACGGTGATCTCCATCTCCGAGATGCCGCGAACGCCGAAGACGATCTGCGGCCGGCGCGTCTGATGGACGGGCCCGTCGCAGATCATCCACACCCCGGCCGGTGCCAGCTCACCCCGCAGATCTTCGAGGTAGCCGGCGAGGTGCGGCGAGCCGATCTCCTCCTCGCCCTCGAAAACGAAGAGCAGATTGCTGCTCGGCCCCGCGCCCGCCCCGCGGATCGCGTCTAGAGCTGTGCAGATGGCGACTATCGGCGCCTTGTCGTCCGCGGAGGAGCGGGCGTAGAGCCGCCAGTCCGGGTCGATGTCTTGGCCAGTCGCCGGAGGCGAAAGCTCGACCCCGCCGGCGGCGAGCGGGGCGTTGAGTAGCGTCGGCCGGAACGGCTCCAGCTCCCAATCCGGCTGATCGACAGGCTGGCCGTCGTAGTGCGCATAGAAGCCGATCGTCTGCACCGCTCCGGGCACCTCGTAGCGGCCCACGACGAGCGGGCCGGCATCGCGGCGCGTGACCACCCGGGCTGCGACGTCCCGGGCGGCCAGCATGGCGACAATGTGGTCGGCGACCCGGGCAACATCTTCGCGGTCCCGCGACACGTTGGGGAGCGCCAACAGCTCGATGAAATCCGCCAGGATGGCAGGGCCATCCGTCTCGCGATGCCGTCGCGCCGCGGCAACCGCTTCATGCTGGTCGGTCATGGAGCGAGCATACGTGGCGGCGGCCCGATTCGCCCGACCTCAGCCGTCGAGGAACTCCCGAGCCCTCTGCCCAACCTTGTCGGGGAAGTCGAGCCACGGGAGATGACCGGACGCGGCCAGCATCTCGAGGGCGGCGTTGGGCATCAGGCCGACGACGTTCTCGGCCACGTCCCGGCCCCCGAACCCGTCGTCCTCTCCCCAGAGAAACAGCGTCGGCGTCGCCACCGACGCGAAAAGCGCGTCAGGCAGGGTGTTGGCAGGATCGAAACCGCGCAGCGAGGCCCCGGCGCCGATCAGGTCGCCGTCGTTCTCCATCGTGTCGGTGAACCGCTGTAGATCGAGATACCAATCCTTGAAGTGCTGGGGTATCCGCCCTGCGTCGAGACTGGCGCTGTGACCGATCTGGCGCAGGATGCTGTCACCAACCCTCTCGTTGGGCGGCAGCATGCCGGTGAGCTTGCGGAACCAGCCCATGCTCATCACCTTCATGAACGGCGGAGTCTTCATCCCCGGAACCATCGCCGGGCACGCCATCTGCACCATCCGGTTGAAACGCTCCCGGGTCGCCGCGGCCGAGCGCAAGGCCAGAAAGCCGCCGAACGATGACGCCACAACGTGGGCCCGATCGGTGCCGTAACCCGTGAGGACGTCTTCGACGAACCGGTCGCCGAAGCGGTAGAGGACCTCAATGTCATCGACTCCCAGCATCGGTTCGCTGAGGCCGGTGCCGGGGCGATCGACCAGGAGGCAGGTGTAGCCGCTGAAGGCTCCGACGATCGGCGCCCAGGTGGACCCGGCATTCGGAGCACCATGGATGAACAGGACCGGGGGCCCCTCGCCGATGACCTGCAAACGCACCTTGCTACCGGTGGTCGCCAGCGCCAAGACCCTCTCCTCGGGCTGCAATCCGACGTGCTGCCACAGACGGCCCTCGGCCTCGCGATACTTGGCCTCGTCCATCGCTGCTCCTCCTCGCCGCCCGATCGATGCACCGGGCCATGATCGTCGATCTGGGCGCGGTTTGCTCGCTCCGGAGACTGCTGCGTCCACCGGCCGCGGCGAAGGTAAGAGCCTGCTCGTGCCGGTGGTGTACCGTTCCACCATGACGCCGTGGGGCTTCGTGGTGGTTGCACTGGTCGGCGTGGCCGCGCCCTTCTTCATTGCGCCGCTCATCGACGACAGCCACCCCGCGTTCACCCGTCTCGGCCTCGGATTGGGCCTCGCGTTGAGCCTGGCGTTCGGGGCATGGCGGTTCGTCGACACCCTGGCTCGGCTGGACACCGTTACGGCCACCACCCGCGGTTTCGGCTTCCAGGCCCTCATGGTTGCTATCGGGGCGCTGGCGGCAACCGCGATTGCCGGCATCCTCTTGATAGTGGGGGTCGCCATCGGTGGGTCACTCAGCAGGCGGTTCAACAAGCCGGTCCCATGACTGGGACATGCCGGCGTCCGGTTGAACCCGTTGTCAGTCGGGTACGCTCCGATCACGGCGAGCGGAAGGGCGGATGATGGAAGGCTTCCTCGAGTCGGTCCGGTATTACGTGACCCGCGCCGTCGAGCAGCTCGATCTCGGCGACCGCATGGAGCATGAGCTGTTGACGCCGCGCCGGGAGATTCGCTTCGAATGCACCCTCCCGCTCGATAACGGCGAGCGGGCGACCTATGTCGGATACAGAACGCAACACGACGACGCCCGCGGGCCCATGAAGGGCGGCATCCGATTCAATCCGGCCGTCAACCCCGATGAGGTCGGAGCGCTGGCCTCGCTGATGACGTGGAAGACCGCCGTCGCCGACCTCCCCTACGGTGGCGCCAAAGGCGGGATCGACTGTGATCCCCGCAACCTCAGCGCCCAAGAACTACAGAGATTGACGCGCATCTGGACCGATCAGCTGCACGACGTGATCGGGCCCAACCGCGACATTCCCGCCCCGGACCTGGGCACCAACGCCCAGACAATGGCATGGGTTGTCGACCAATACGCCAAGTACCACGGCTGGTCGCCGGCAGTGACGACGGGCAAACCGCTCGAGATCGGCGGGAGCCCGGGAAGGGACGCCGCCACCGGCCGCGGAATCGTTGAAGTGATGCGGCTGGCGCTCGCGGACCGGCAACAGGATATGGCCGGAACCGGCGTCGTGGTTCAGGGGTTCGGGAACGTCGGCTCGTGGACGGCACGCCTGGCGGCGATTGCGGGAGCCAAGGTGGTCGCCGTATCCGACATCACCGGGGCGATTCGCGATCCCGACGGCCTCGACATTCCCCATGTCTTCGAACACGTCCGGGCGACCGGGAGCCTCGGCGGCTACCCGAACGGGGAGTCATTCGCCGGCAGCGAGATCACCGCGGAGCCGTGTGACATCCTGGTACCGGCCGCGATCGAGGGTGTCCTCACCAGCGCCAACGCCGCCGATGTTCAGGCCGCCGTCGTGATCGAGGGAGCCAACGGGCCGACCACCCCGGAAGCAGACGAGATCCTCCGGGAGCGCGGAATCACCGTCGTCCCCGACATCTTCGCCAACGGTGGCGGCGTCACCGTCAGCTATTTCGAGTGGGTACAGAACGTGCAGCGCTACTCGTGGACTGAAGATCGGGTCAACCGAGAGCTCCAGGAGCGAATGACTGCCGGCTACCACCGGCTGACCAGCGAAGCGAAAGCGGCCGGTAGCAGCGACCTCCGAGCCGCCGCTTTCCGCCTCGCGGTGGGCAGGGTGGCGGCCGCCACCCGGTTGCGGAGCTGAGCGCTTCCATACCCGACGCGCCTAGCGAGTCACCCATCCGTCGAGGTCGTAGTCGGCCATGCAGTCGTCGACGAGTCGGCGGAACCGGTCGGCGTCGCCGCGGGTCTCCGCCCAGCGCAGCACATCGAGCCGCTGCTGGTCCTGGTTGCCGGCGAAGTTACGCTCGTAGAGGGCGTGGCGCCCGGCGAACTCGCTGTACAGGGCGTCCCAGATCAGCTTGAAGAGCTTGATGCGCTCCTCGGCCTCGAGCCCGGTGCCACGAAAGTAGCGATCGATAGTCGGCCGGAGCTCGTCATTCTTCAGGTCGTTGGGGCTGGACACGGTATAGATGGGGGCCCCGGCGAGATACGACTCAAACAGGGCGCGGACTTGATCCCACATGTTCGTCGAGTGCAGCCGCGACGTGGCCGCCACCTGGAGGCGGGGTACGACGGTGCCCCCGATGCTCGGCTCCGGGTCCGCCACCATTGCGGTGGTCAGTGCCCACACCAGCTCTCGCATGGCAATGATCTCGCCGATGGCCGCCTGGACCGCCCTGAACTCCGCGGTCCCCGCTGCCTCGGTCCCCCGCAGCAGCAAGCCGGCGGCAAACTCGAGCTTGACCGAAAGCCGCGTCGCCGCCTGCAGGTTGTAGCGGTTGAAGAAGCCCGAGCTGGCATAGAAGCCCCGGGTGGTCTCCACATCCCTGTAGGCGAGCACGTTCTCCCAGGGCACGAAGGTGCTGTCGAACACGATCACCGCGTCGTTCTCGTCGAAGCGGCTCGCCAGCGGCGCCTCGAAGGGGTGGCGAGCCGCCGCCTCGTATGACGGGCGGCAGATGAGCTTGAGCCCCGGAGCGTCCATCTCGGTGATGAACACGAGCGCCATGTCGTCGTCGCGGCCCGGCTCCATCCGGGCGGCGACGCCGCTGTTGACCGCCACAAACGTCGCGTGGGTGAGCGCTGAGCCGGTCGCGACCATCTTGGCCCCCGAGACATAGATCCCGTTGTCGTCCTCGCGGTCGACCGACACGAAGACGTCGCGCACCTCGATACGCGGCCGGGACCGGTCGATCGGCGGGTCGATTAGGACGTGGTTCATGAACAGCACCTGCGACGCCGAGCGCCCGTACCATTCGAGGGCGTTGCCGCCGTAGTCGCCGTAGAAGGTGTGACCTTCGGCGAGTTGTGCCATGAACGCCGCCTTGTAGTCCGGGGTCCTGCCCATCCAGCCGTAGGTCATGCGCTGCCAGAGGGCAATGGCGCCGCGGCTGGCTCGCAGATCATCCGAGCTGTAGGAGGGGGCGAAGAACCGATGAGTGCGATTACCAAACCTGTCGACGGTGGTGAGAGTCTCCGCGGATTCGGGTGCGTGCAGCGCGTCGTACAGCCGCGCCACGGTGCGCGCCGCGTTGGCGAAAGCCGGGTGCTTGGTGACATTGCCCACCCTCTCGCCGTCGTACCAAACCTCGCGACCGTCATCAAGGCTCGCCAGGTACGTGTCGCCCGTGAGCATCGAGTCTGCCGGCGACTCCTCACCTCGCACACCCGGTCGTGCATCGTCGGTCATGAGGGCCTCCCGTGCCGTGAATCCCGGCAGCGTACCGAATCGGCTCGCCTCCGCGTTCAACGGACGCGATCCCGACGTCACTCACGGGATCCCGCGGGTAACGTTCTCGTTGGGTACCGCCGGGTCCGGCGGTCCGGGGGGAAGGGAGAATCGATACCAATGCGCACAACACGAATCGCGGTGGTCGCGGCAGCCGTAGCCCTGCTCGTCGCCTTGGCCGTCCCGGCGACGGGCGCCGGCGGCAGCATGGCCGACGGCGTCAACGGCTGGACGGTGCAGCCGATCTTCACCGTCGGTGAGACGCTGGCGGGCACGACGGGGGCACTCAACCCGACCAGTGCAGGCGATTTCACCCCCGTCGGAGTTCTCGATGGGCTTGGCGCCTATGAGCTCGACGCCGCCACGGTCAGGGTATTCAGTAATCACGAGCTGTTGCATTTCCGCGGGTATGACTACGAAGTCAGTGACGGCGGCGGTGGGACGTTCTCGATGGCCGGTGCCCGGATCACATACTTCGACATCGACAAAGCGACCAGGACGATCGTCGACAGCGGGATCGCCTACAACACCGTCTACGACGCCACCGGGGCCGTGGCAACAGACCTCTCGTTCCAGCCGAACAACCTCGCCGGGTTCGCCCGGTTCTGCTCGGGCGGGCTGACAGAGGCTCACGAGTTCGGCGCCAAGCGGGGTCTCGAAGACCGGATCTACTTCGCCGGTGAAGAGGACGGTGGCTTCTTCAGCGCGACCGGCGGCGCCGAATGGGCGCTCGATCCGGAGACCGGAAACATCTGGCATCTGCCCGACCTCGGCCGCGGCGCCTGGGAGAACGTCGCCGTTCTCGATACCGGGCGCGAGGACACGGTTGCGGTCATGCTCTCCGACGACACGTCTCCGTTCGACTTCGGCGGCGCGGCCGGCGACGAAGCCGCTCCCCTT
>CAMYJM010000150.1 GCA_947258635.1 uncultured Acidimicrobiaceae bacterium | reverse complement strand
AAAGTGATCATCACGTCGGCGACCATCGACACCGAGCGCTTTTCGGCTCACTTCGACGGGGCCCCAATCGTTGAGGTCTCCGGCCGGGCCTATCCGGTGGAGATCCGCCACCGGCCCCTGGTGGGCACCGAAGACGCCGAGCCCCGGGACCAGACCGACGGCATAGTGGACGCAGTGCTCGAGCTGAGCGGTGAGGGTCCCGGTGACATCCTCGTCTTCTGTTCCGGTGAACGCGAGATCCGCGACGCCGCCGACGCATTGCGTTCCCTCGAGCTGGCACACACCGAGGTGCTCCCCCTGTTCGGAAGGATGTCCGCCGCCGAGCAGCATCGCGTGTTCGCCCGCCACACCGGTCGCCGCATCGTGGTTGCCACCAACGTCGCGGAAACCTCGCTGACGGTGCCCGGCATCCGCTACGTAGTCGACGCCGGCACTGCACGAATCTCCCGGTTCAGCCGCCGCACCAAGGTGCAGCGGCTTCCCATCGAAGCCATCTCGCAGGCATCGGCGAGTCAGCGTGCCGGGCGCTGCGGCCGTCTCGGCCCGGGAATCTGCATACGGCTGTATTCGGCCGAGGACCTGATGGCCCGTCCCGAATTCACGGATCCCGAGATCCTTCGTACCAATCTCGCATCAGTGATCCTGCAGATGGCTGCGATCGGGCTCGGTGAGATCGAGTCTTTTCCGTTCCTCGAAGCCCCCGACACCCGCACGATTCGCGACGGTATCGCCCTTCTCGGCGAGCTGGGCGCCGTGAAAGGCGAGCGGCTGGGGAGTCGGGGCTGGCTCACCGATATCGGGCGGAAGCTCGCCCAACTGCCTCTCGACCCACGCCTCGGCCGGATGTTGCTCGCCGCCGATGGCGAGGCCTGCCTGCGGGAGATGCTGATCGTCACCGCCGCCCTCTCGATCATCGATCCCCGGGAGCGCCCCACGGGCAAGGAGGAGCACGCCGCCCAGATGCACCGCCGCTTCGTCGACGAGACCTCTGACTTCCTGAGCCTGCTCAACCTGTGGCGCTACCTCGAGCAGCAGCGTCGGGCGAGGACATCGAACCAGTTTCGCCGCATGTGCCGTGATGAGTTCTTGAACTGGAGGCGAGTCCGTGAGTGGCAGGACATTCATGCCCAGTTGCGGCGCGCCGCCGACGACATCGGGCTGCGGGCGAATCGTACGGCGGCGCCGCCCGAGCAGCTCCATCGTGCTTTGCTCGCCGGCCTCCTGTCGCACGTCGGCGTCAAAGATCCGGACGGCTACGAGTATCGGGGCGCTCGCGGGGCCCGCTTCGCCATCAACCCGGGCTCGGCCCTCTTCAAGAAGGCACCGCAGTGGGTGATGGCGGCCGAGTTGGTGGAGACGAGCCGCTTGTGGGCTCGCGTCGTCGCCGGAGTCGATCCGGCGGCTGTCGAGGAGATCGGGGAGCACCTGGTCAGCCGCACCCGGTCGGAGCCGTGGTGGGACTCCGAGCGGGGGGCGGCCGTCGCCCGGGAGTCGGCGACGCTCTACGGACTCGAGCTTGCCGCAGATCGGGTGGTGCTCTACCACCGCTTCGATCCTGCGGCCGCTCGCGACCTGTTCATCCGCCATGCCCTGGTGCACGGAGAGTGGGCCACCCACTTCGACTTCCCGCTGCGGAACGCGGCCCAGGTGGAGGAAGTTCGCGCCCTTGAAGCAAGAGCCCGGCGCGCCGACATGCTGGTCGACGAGGACACCATGGTCCGCTTCTACGCCGCCCGCATTCCGGAAGATGTCGTTTCGGTGCGGCATTTCGAGAGATGGTGGAACCAAGCCCGCGGCGATCATCCCCATCTGCTCGACATGACCGCCGACGACCTGATTGCCTTCGATGCCGCCGAGGTGGACGAAGAGCTCTTTCCGGCCCGATGGCACTATGGCGATATCGACTTGGCTCTCTCCTATGAGTTCGATGCGACCAGTGACCACGATGGCGTCACGATCGAGATCCCGGCGGCCGCCCTCGATCGCGTCGACCCCACCGTGCTCGAGTGGAACGTGGCGGGGTTCCGGCAGGACCTGATCGAAGGGCTCATCAAGGCGCTGCCGAAGCGATTGCGCAAACTGTTTGCGCCCGTGCCGGACACTGCGCGCGAAGTGGCGCGTTCGATCCGCCCCGAAGATGGCGGCCTCATCGAGGTGCTGCGTCGTGAGCTGACCCGGCGGTCCGGTGCGACGATCATGCCGGACGACTTCGACCTCGATGCGGTGGCCACCCATCTCCGGCCGCGTTTCCGCATTGTCGACGACTCGGGTCAGCTGATCACGGCAGGCGATGACCTCGCCGAGCTCCGTCGCGCGGTCCGCGATGACGCCCGGGTCGCCGCTTCGGCGACTTCACATCCCATCGAGCGGGACGGCATCGTCCGCTGGGATTTCGGCGACCTCCCGCCCGAGATCACGTTGCAGGGCGCCGGCCACGACGTGATCGCCTACCCAGCGCTCATCGACGACGGGGACGCCGTGGCGATCCGGCTCGTATCGAGCCGCCAGGAGCAAACCGAGATGATGTGGGCGGGTCTCCGCCGTCTGCTCGTTCTCCAGTTGCCGAGTCCCGCCGGGCCGTTGCGCTCCATCCTGACCAACGACGTTCGGATGACCTTGGTCACCAGCCCCTATTCGGGAAGCGAGGAGTGGATGGAGGACTGCCTCATTTGTGCCCTGGACCAAGTGATGCTCGATAGCGGCGGCCTCATGTGGGACGAGTCCGCTTTTACGCGCACCCTGGCCGCAGTCCGCGACGGCCTTGCCGAGGTCCTCGAGCGCGTTGCCAGGCAATCGGAGGCCATCCTGCGCGAGTTGCACGAGGCTGAGACGGTCATCTCCTCGGCACACGGCGACGCGCTCCAGGCCGGCATCGCCGACGTGGCGACTCAGATCGGGCAGTTCATCTATCCCGGGTTTCTCGGAGGGGTGGGCGCCGATCGACTCGATGACTTGCACCGCTATCTGAAGGCTGCCGTCTATCGACTCCGCAAGCTGCCGGAGAACCCGCAACGTGACTTCGAGCTGATGACTCGAATCCAGCTGCTCGAGGAGGAGCATGATGCGTTGATGGACTCGCTTCCGTGGAGCCCGCGGATGGTCGATATCTCGTGGATGCTCCAAGAGCTCCGGGTGAGCTTCTTCGCCCAGCAGCTCGGTGCCAAGGGGCCGATCAGCGAGAAGCGGATTCGTCGAGCCTTTGCCGAGCTGCTGGCCCCGGAGTGACGAGCCGCCGGCCGAGACCCGGCAGCGCCGCGTTGCCGAATTCTGTCCGCCCGGCGGTGTAGCGTGCCCGTCATGCAGATAGCGGTGAAGCGCAGTCAGCGACGCCACAAGACGGTGCAGGCGCGCATGGTCGACGGCGTCCTGGAGATCGCCATTCCCGGGCGAATGTCGGCCGCCGAGGAGCAGCACTGGGTCGAGGTCATGCGGGCTCGCTTCACCCGGGGACAGGCGGCAGCCGCCGTCGATCTGCCGCGGCGGGCCGCCAAACTGGCAGCTGCGTACGGTCTGACTCCGCCCCATGAGGTGGTGTGGTCGGAGCGACAGAAGACTCTCTGGGGCTCGTGCACGCCGACGACGGGTCGCGTCCGAATCGCCACCCGCGTCGCTGCATTCCCCGACTGGGTCCTCGACTACGTCATCGTCCATGAGCTGGCACATCTCACCCGGCCCGACCACGGCCCGGCATTCTGGAAGTTGGTCAATCGGTATCCGCTGGCCGAACGGGCCCGGGGATACCTGCTCGCCAAGAACGATGCGGCGCCCCAGGGTGACTGCGACTGAGCTTGGCGCCCTGCGCACCTCGATATGCCGCCCGACCTCTTCGCGAATAGGGTGAAGTTGAACGGTGGCCCAGGTGCCGGTGATCCACCGGGGTGGGCCGGCCGGCCTTGAGGCCACCGCCAGGCGTATCGATGACAGGGAGTCGTCTCATGAAGCCCGGCCGCATCATTGCACTCATAGTTGCGTTGCTCGTCTTCGCCCTACCGGCGGCGGCGATGCTCATCGGAGGTGGGATCGTCACCGTGGCCTCCATCGCCGAGCGAAACGACGATGGCTTCTTCGATGAGACGCTCGAGAGAGTCGCCACCGGCACCCCGGCCATAGTCACGGGTGATGTCGACCTGCACGCCGACCCGGGGCCCTCAGAGAGGTTCCTCGATTGGTTGGGAGCCACCGTCCGCATCCAGGCTCAGACCGTCCAACCGCCGACCCCCCTTTTCGTCGGCATAGGTCCCGCCGCCGACATTGATGTCTACCTGGGAGGGGTAGCCCGCGACGAGATCATCGATGTCGACCCCAACGGCGACATCGACTTCCGCACGCTCGCCGGAGCGGCGACCGTCGCCGCGCCAACTGAGCAGTCGTTCTGGGTGGCCTCCGCAACCGGCTCCGACAGACTCGAATTCGAGTGGGATGTCGATTCGGGGGAGTGGGCCGCAGTTGTGATGAATGCCGACGGCTCGGCCGGCGTGGTAGCCGACGTCACGGTGGGCCTCCGTTCTGGAGCGCTGCTCATCGCAGGGCTCGCGCTGCTCGCGATCGGGGCTCTGTTCGCCATGCTCGCAGTCGCCATCATTCTCGTTGCGGTCCGCGGCGGCGTTCCCGGTGAGGGCGCCGCGGAGACGGCGACGCCGGCGATTGCCCCGGCGGCGCCCGCCGGGGCAGAGCCGGTGAGCTTGTCCGCCAGGCTCGATGAGCCTCTTTCTCCATGGCTGTGGCTGGTCAAGTGGTTCCTGGCCATCCCCCACCTGGTCGTGCTCGCCTTCCTGTGGATCGGCTTCGTTCTGACCACGATTGTCGCCGGCATCGCCATCCTGTTCACGGGAAGGTACCCGCGCGGGATCTTCGAGTTCAATCTCGGCGTCCTGCGCTGGTCATGGCGGGTCGACTACTACGCCTTCGAGGGAGGCCTGGGCACGGATCGATACCCGCCGTTCTCGCTGCAACGGGAAGACGATTACCCGGCGACCCTCGATATCGCATATCCGGAGCGGCTGGCGCCGGGCCTCGTCCTCGTGAAGTGGTGGCTGCTGGCGATTCCTCATTACATCATCCTGGCCTTCTTGGTCGGCTTCGTCCCATGGCCACTTTGGGGGAGCGGCTCCGGCGACTGGAATTCGCCCTCGGGCGTGTGGACGGGAGGTCTGATCGGGATTCTGGTGCTCGTCGCCGTCGTGATCCTGCTGTTCACCAACAGCTACCCGCGCCCCCTATTCGCCCTCATCATCGGTTTGAACCGGTGGGTATTTCGGGTGATCGCCTACGCCGCGCTGATGACCGATCGGTACCCTCCCTTCCGCCTCGATCAGGGCGGCACAGAACCCGATGAGCTGCTGGCGGCTCCGCCGCCGGGCGCCGACCCCGCAGGGACCATCGCTAGTCCGCCGCCTCGGATGTGATAACCCGGGCGACCCGGTCGCGGAAGAGGTAGTCGCCCGACCAGGACAGAACGGCGGCTACCCGGTTGCGGAATCCGACGAGCTTGGCGAGATGAAGAGCCAACCAGAGCAGCCACGCCGGGTAGCCCTTGAACCCGATCCGCCCGAACAGGTGGACGATGGCGGCGTTGCGGCCGATCACAGCCATGTTGCCCAGGTCCCTATAGCGGTACGGCTTCAGTGGCCGGCCCTCGATCGCCCGAATCACATTGCCGGCCGCCAGCGTCCCTTGCTGAGTGGCGTTCTGGGCGACGGTCGGGGAGCCTGTGCCGGTCGGTTCAGACGAGTCGCCGACCACAAACACGCCCTCGCAACCGGCGACGCTCAGATCCGGCCGGACGACCGCCCTCCCCGATCGGCCGACCTCGAGGCCCCACAGAGACAGACTGTCGGGCCCACCAACGCCCGCTGTCCACACCACGGTAGCCGCCTCGATTCGTTCGCCCGATCCCAGCTCCACGCCGCCGCGATCAACCCGATTGACCGTGGTCCCGAGTCGCACTTCGATGCCCATGCGGCGGAGCCGGCGCGTCGCGTAGGTCGACAACCGGTCGGGGTATATCGGCAGCAGCCGCTCACCCGACTCGACCAATACCACGCGGGTCGTGGCGAGTTCGAGACGGGGATGGTCCTTTGCCAGTGGACCGTTGATCAGTTCCTGCAGGGCGCCCGAGAACTCAACACCGGTCGGCCCGCCGCCGACCACAACGAAGGTGAGCTCGGCCCCGCCAGCTTCGGCGGTGCTCCGCTCGGCGATCTCGAAGCAGGCCAGGATGTGATTGCGCAGATCGATGGCGTGTTGCAGCGTGCGCAGCGGGTAGGAGTGTGCGTCGGCTCCGGGAACGTCGAAGTAACGCGTCGTGGATCCCACGGCCAGCACGAGGTAGTCGTACGGACGGGGGGTGGCGTCGGTGAGCACGAGGCGGTTCTCCGTGTCGATCCCGGTCACGGTGGCGAGGGTGAATCGGACGTTGCGCCGGCGGCGAATGATCTTGCGGATCGGATGGGCGATATCGCCCGGCGCCAGCTCCGCCGCGGCGACTTGGTATAGAAGCGGGAAGAAAGTGTGGTAGTTGTGCCGGTCGATGAGCTCGACCTCGACTGCGGCTTTGCCCAGCGCCTTGACGGCCCACAGGCCGCCAAACCCGGCGCCCACGATCACCACTCGAGGTCGTCGTTGCCGCACCATGCCGGCACCAACGGTAGCGACGGGCC
>CAMYJM010000149.1 GCA_947258635.1 uncultured Acidimicrobiaceae bacterium | reverse complement strand
CGTCGCGACTCCCGGCCACCCACACGACGGGCATCTCCAGCCGGTTCCGGTCACCTCCGAAGTAGGGGTGGCTGCCCTGACCCATGCCGCGGAGCGCCCCGGCGATGCCATCGGCGCGGTTCGCCAGTCGGATGGAGTCGAGATCTATCGAACTCCCTGGTGCCTGGAGGAAGGGCATACTTCCGAAAGACCGCACGAAGTCCTCGGCGCTCCCGGCCTGCTCGATCGCTGTGGCGTGCGCCTCATCGCTGGCGCGCCGCTCGGCTCGTTCTGTCTCGTCCGCGATTCCGAGCGAGGTTGATACGAGAACGAGACGGGAAAAAAGCGCCGGTTCGGCCAGAGCCGCTCCCAGGGCGAGACGTCCGCCCATCGAATAGCCGAGAACCGTGGCCGGTTGGAAGGTTCGTGCGCCGTCGACGACGGCGGCTACCGCCTCTTCCCAGCCGGTATTGGTAGCGTCGCGGCCGCCATGTCCGGGCAGATCGGGAGCCACTATCGGAGCGTCGACGAGCTGGTTGAGCTCCCGGAACATCGCGCCACCGAGTGTGAATCCGTGTAACGCCAGGATGAAGCGGAAAGGCTCGTGAATCCAGCTCACGTCCCTAACGGTAGCCTGGTGACGTGGATTCTTCCGACGTCTGCGGCGAGTCGTGGCCCCGCTGCGAAGGATCACTGTTTCCGCTGGGGGGAGGTACCGAAACCTCCATTGAGTTCGCCCACAGACTTGCCACCGTCCTGCTGGCGGTAGCTCTGCTGGCGTTGCTGATCGCGGCGCGAGGATCCGGCGAGACCGGGCGCCGGGTGCGGCGCGGGCTGAAGTGGGCCGGTGCGTTCTTCATCGGCGAGGTGATCATCGGGGCCGTGCTGGTACTAGCCGGCTGGGTCGACAAGGATGCCTCGATCGGGCGGACGATCGTCGTGCCGCTGCATCTGGTCAACACGTTTCTGTTGCTGGGCGCCGTCGTTCTGGTCGTGCATGTTGCCAACGGTGGCCGCTGGCCGCGTCTCGATGTGAGGCGCTTCTCCAACAGGATCGGCCTCGTTGTCCTCGGTACGATGCTCCTGATCGGCGCTACGGGTGGACTGAACGCCCTCGCCGACAGCCTGTTTCCTGCCGACTCTCTCCTGGAGGGGATCAAGGCCGAGTTTGGCTCGGCTGCCCCGTTCCTGGTGCGGGTACGGGCGATTCACCCGGTCGTCGCCATCGCCGGTGGGCTCACCATCGTGTTGGCGTTGCGCAGCCCGTCATTCGACGGCGTCGGCCTGGTTCGCCGGCAGGCCGATGCGGCGGCAATCCTGGTCGGCGTCCAGGCCGCCATCGGGATTCTCAACGTTGCGCTGCTGACACCGGTCGAGATCCAGCTGGTCCACCTGCTCGTCGCCGATTTGCTGTGGATAGTGGCCGCGCTGGCGGTGATTCGGGTGCTGGCCGCCACGACGGTGGAGACGCGCCGGGTGGACGCGGTGTGAACAAGGAAGCGGAGATCACCGATCCCCGTTCCCGGCCGGTGGGAGGAGGCGACGTGGTCCGCGCCTACGTCGAGCTGACCAAGCCGCGCATCATCGAGCTGCTGCTTACGACCACCGTCCCGGCAATGATCCTGGCGGCAGGCGGGTGGCCCGGCACGTGGCTCGTCACCGCAACACTGATCGGAGGCACCCTCTCGGCGGGCGGCGCCAACACGATCAACCAGGTCATCGACGCCGATATCGATCGCGTCATGAGGCGGACCAGGTCGCGCCCGTTGCCTACGGATCGCATCAGCCCCCGCAATGCGCTGCTCTTCGGGGCCGCCCTCGGCGTCGCCGGGTTCGGGTGGCTCCTCGTGACCGTCAATGTGCCGGCCGCCATCCTGGCGACGCTGGCGCTGCTGTTCTACGTGTTCATATACACGCTGTTGCTCAAACGCAGCTCGGCGCAGAACATCGTCATCGGAGGCGCCGCCGGAGCCGTTCCGGCTCTGGTGGGTTGGGCGGCGGTCACCGAAGGCTTGGATCCGGCGGCATGGGTGCTGTTCGCGATCATCTTCTTCTGGACGCCACCACACTTCTGGGCGTTGTCGATTCGCTACCGCGACGACTATGCCGCGGCCGACGTGCCGATGTTGCCGGTCGTCGTCGGCACCGCGCGCACCCTGGACCACATTCTCGCCTACGGCGTCGTGTTGGTCGGAGTCTCATTCCTGCTGATTCCCACCGGTGTCGTCGGCTTGCCCTACACGATCACGGCGGCCGTGCTGGGGGCGGCCGTCATCGGCGCCTCGTTGTGGCTGCGCTCGCACGCGGAGCAGGCGATTCGCTACTTCCTGGCGTCGAATGTCTATCTGGCCGCCCTCTTCGCGGCGATGGCAGTGGACGGGCTCTTCTGATGGACGGGCTGCGAGATGCGTTCATGATCGCGGCCGCGGTGCTGGTAGCTGGGGGCGCCGTGGCGGTGGTGGTGCTGGAGTTCGGCTCGTCTGCCGAGCGGCGGCTGGGTTCGCGGTTGCGGGACGCCGTCGAGGTCCTCTTGCCCCCGTTGCTGGCGCTGGCGCTGGTCTGGGTCGTATGGTTTGACCGGGTATGACGGCGCGACGATGACAGACACGGCACCCATCCGCCCTGAAGAGCGTTTCGACGAGACAAAGGCTGCGGATTATCTGCGTCGCGCGTTGCCGGACCTCGTCGGCGACGGACCACTCGAGTTCGACCAGTTCCCCGGCGGCGCGGCCAACCTCACTTACCGGGTGACCGGCGGCACTCAGGAGCTGGTGCTGCGGCGCGCCCCGCTGGGGGAGGTCGCGCAGGGAGGCCATGACATGGAGCGAGAGCACCGGGTGTTGTCTCGCATGTGGCGCGCCTACCCGGAGGCACCGCGTGCGTTCCACTTCTGCGCCGACCCTTCGATTCTGGGCAAGCCGTTCTTTGTGATGGAGCGGCGCCGCGGCCACGTCATCAGGGGGGAATGGCCGGCCAGCTTTGCGGCCGATCCGGATGTCCGGCGCGCCGCCGCCCGCAACCTGGTGGGCGGTCTCGCCCGGCTGCACCTCGTCGATCCGGCTGCCGTCGACCTGGACGACCTCGGGCACCCCGACGGCTTCGTCGAGCGGCAAATCGACGGTTGGGCGAGACGCTGGGAGGCGGCGGCTACCCGTGATGTACCGGAGATGTCGATCGCGGCGGAGCTGCTGGTCTCCGACCTCCCGCAGCCGCAGGCGGCCGTTGTGCTCCACAACGACTACAAACTGGACAACACGATGCTCGACGACCAGGGGAACCTCGTTGCCGTGTTCGACTGGGATATGTCCACCCGTGGTGACCCGCTGGTCGACCTGGGCACGCTGCTCGCGTACTGGGCGGATCCCGCCGATCCGACGTTCTTGATCTTCGGCGACAGCGCCGTCACGCTGGCGGACGACCTCGCCAAGCCGGCCGTCGTCGAGCAGTACGCCGCCACCACGGGCTTCGACGTCACCGAAATCGACTACTACGAGGGACTGGCGTTGTACCGCATTGCCGTCATCATCGAGCAGATCTACGCCCGCTATGCGGCCGGCCAGACCACCGACCGTCGTTTCGCCCGTTTTGCGCCTCTGGCCCCGCTTCTGGCCATAGCGGCAGTGTCCAAGCTGCAATAGCCGGCGAGCGCGCCTCCGTTCGTTGTGCCTAAACGCGCCCTATAGCGTCGTTTTAAGCACAACGAACGTGGCTCCCCTTGCTAAACGGCGCCTCAGCCCGTACATTGCCCGCAATGCAGAACAGCTTCTACTTTGCGTATTTCTTTACCGGGCCCCGGTCCGGGCAGGGAGATGCGCGCTAGCCGGAGCTGAGCCGCAAGGACACCGCCCGAGACCGACTAGGGTCTCGGGCTTTGGTTTGCCTGGGACCGCAGGAGTCACCATGACCGACACGCCCAACAGCCCAGTCCTCAAGAGTCTTCGCAGGACGGACGTCGAGACGACGATCGTCGCCGTCGGCAACGTGCGATTCGGCGATGGCTCCTATCCCATCATTGCCGGCCCGGTCGCCGTCGAGAGCGAGAAGCAGATCACCCAGGTTGCCGAGCGGGCAGCGGCCGGCGGCGCCTCGGTGCTGCGGGCCGGCACCTTCCGCCAGGAGAGCTCCCCTTACGACTTCGGTGGCCTCGGCCAGGAAGGGCTGTGGATGCTCGAGAAGGCGGGCCACGACGCGAATCTCCCGACCATGACCGAGGTCCAGGAGCCGCGGCACGTGGAACTAGTGGCAGATCACGTGGCGATGCTCGAGATCGGCCCGGACCAGATGCAGAACTTCGTGCTGTTGCGCATGGCCGGGGCAACTCAGAAGCCGATCGTGCTGCATCGGGGCCCGTCGGCGACGATCGACGAGTGGCTGATGTCGGCGGAGTACATTCTCAATGAAGGCAACGACCAGGTGGTCTTGTGCGAGCGGGGGAGTCGCGGCTTCGATCCTCGCACCACGGACACGATTGACATCTCGGCCGTTCCGGTGGTGCAACGAATCAGCCATTTGCCCGTGATCATCGACCCGGCGCCGGCACAGAGCGGCGAGGACATTCTGGGCCCGCTGGCGCTGGCGGGCCGATCCGTCGGCGCGGATGGACTGATCATCGCCGTGCACCCGGACCCCGGCGCTTCGCGAGCCGGCAACGGGAGCCAACTCGATCTCGACGGCTTCAGCAGCCTGATGGAGCGCCTCGGTATCCCGACATTGCGTGACGAGATCGACCGGATCGATCGTGATCTGATCAAGCTGGTCGCCCGCCGGCTGCACTCCTCCATCGAGATTGCCCGCATCAAGGCTACGCGCGGCCTGGAGATGCGCTCTCCGGACCGGGAGGCGGAGCTGATCGAGGAGGCCCGCGGCGATGCCTTGGCGCTCGGTGTGGACCCCGACTACGTGGAATCACTGATGACGGTGGTGCTCGATCACAGTCGCACCGCTCAACAAGCGGCGATATATGCCGACAAGAATCAAGACAAAAAGGCTTGAAGCTGCGCGCTCCGAACTCGCGGACCGCGGCACCGGCCGTATAATGGCTGATTCGAACTGAATTGGATTCGACCGGCTCGCAAATCGCATGAGCCTGCCGACTGCAAGGAGACCAACCCCCCGTGGATTCACCAGCGCTGCGCGACGCACTCGTCCGATTGGCCGCCAACCATCGTTGGACCTGGTCGTACTCGCTGCGTAACTTCTGGGAGAAGCTCGATGGCGGCCGGCTCACTCGCCACCCGACGGTGGTCGTCGGTGAGGTTTCCTCCGAGCAGCTGAACGATTTGCTGGGGGACCACGAGTTCATGGCCATGGTCACCGCAGAGGTCGCCGCGCTCGACGACATGTTCGGCGACGGTCTCGTCGACCCACAAATCGCGTACTTCTCCCCCGAGTTCGGGCTCAGTGACGTCATACCCCAGTACTCCGGCGGTCTCGGGATACTCGCCGGCGATCACATGAAGGCGGCGAGCGACCTCACCCTTCCCCTGGTCGGAGTCGGACTGTTCTACCGCCAGGGCTTTTTCCGGCAGCGCATCGAGGATGGCCGGCAAGCCGAGGACTACCCGACGTTCACGGCGCAGTCGCTGGGGGCACAGGACACCGACGTCACAGTCAAGGTTCCCCTGCCGGGCCGGGAGGTGGTGGCCCGGGTGTGGCGAATGGACGTCGGCCGCGTCCGGCTTCTCCTGCTCGATACCGACGTCGCCGAGAACTCGGCAGCCGACCGCCAGATCACGGATCGGCTCTACAGCGGCGACCGCCGTCATCGCTTGGAGCAGGAACTCGTCCTCGGCGTGGGTGGAGTCAGGGCCCTCAGCGCGCTCGGCTGGGATGTGTCCGTCTTCCACCTGAACGAGGGCCACGCCGGGTTCCTGGTGCTCGAACTCATGGAACGCCGCGGCGCCGGCTCCAATCTGGCGGCGGCCATCGAGCAGGTGCGCCCCGGGCTCGTATTCACCACCCATACCCCGGTACCGGCGGGGATCGATCGTTTCGAGAAGCGACTGATTCTGCCCTACCTCGAAGTCTGGGCGCATCGCTGGGGCGTTCCCGTCGAGGAGATTTGGCTCCTCGGGGCCGATCCCGTCGACGGGGACCGCTACTTCAACATGGCGGCTCTCGGCCTGCGGCTCGCCAGCGGCGCCAACGGCGTCTCTCAGATGCACGGCGAGGTGAGCCGGCACCTCTTCGCCGGGGTGGGTATCGGCGATGAGATCACATCGGTCACCAACGGTGTCCACGCCCGCACGTGGGTGTCGGCGGACACCCAGGCCGTCTTCGACCGGCTCCTCGGCGACAAGTGGACGATCGGCGATCGTGAGGCATGGGATCGGGTTGAGATCCTGAGCGACGCCGCTATCAGTGGTTTGCGCCATATCGGAGCGTTGCGGCTCTCCGAGCTCGTATCCGATCGTACGGGTCACACGCTCGATCCCGACTCGCTCGTCGTCGGGTTCGCCCGCCGCTTTGCCACATACAAGCGGGCGACTCTGCTGTTTCATCACATGGAGCGCCTCGCGGCGATGCTCGCCGACGACGCCCGCCCGATCCACTTCGTGTTCGCAGGTAAGGCCCATCCGGCCGACAAACCGGGAAAGAGGCTCTTGGCGGAAGTGGCCGCGTTCTCCAACTCGTCCGTTGCCAACGGGCGGTTCACTTTTGTCCCCGACTACGGGATCGGGATCGCCCGCGTCATGTACGAAGGATGCGACATCTGGCTGAACACACCCGTGCGGCCACGGGAGGCTTCCGGAACCAGCGGGGAGAAGGCGGCGCTCAACGGCGGGCTCAATTGCTCCATCCTCGATGGTTGGTGGGCCGAGATGTTCGACGGCCGGAACGGGTGGGCGATTGCGACGAGCGATGCCGCCGATCCGGCGCGGCGTGATCGTGAAGAGGCGGCGGCGGCGTTGGATACGCTCGATGCGATAGTCGCCGAGTACCACGGGGACCCCGTCGCCTTCGTCGGCCGGATTCGACACGCCTGGCGTTCGCTGGGCCCGCAGGTGACCGCGGCTCGTATGGTGGCCGAGTACCGCGATCGGATCTACACGCCGGCACTCTCGCGTGCCCGCTGACCCGAAGCCCGTTCCGGCCTGGCCGGGGGATCTCTACCCGCTCGGGGCAACGTTGGGGCCCGACGGTGTCAACTTCGCCGTGTTCTCCGAGGTGGCGAGCCGCGTCGACCTGTGCCTTTTCGATGAAGCCGGCCGTGAGCACCGGATCCCGCTCCCCGAGGTCACGAACGGGGTGCACCACGGGTTCGTCCCCGGAGTCGCGGCCGGACAAGCCTATGGTTTTCGAGCGCACGGGCCCTGGAACCCCGCCGCCGGGCTGCGATGTAATCCCGCCAAACTCCTCCTCGACCCGTA
>CAMYJM010000148.1 GCA_947258635.1 uncultured Acidimicrobiaceae bacterium | reverse complement strand
GGGGCAGCTCCCGGCCGGTCGTATCGAAGATCAGGTCGACTCCGATGCTCGCCGCGGCCAGGTCCGTCAAGGCGGTCCGGAGCTGGCGTCCGAATAGATCGGGCATGACGCTGCCGTCGATCAACAGATTCACCGGGAGCGGCTCACTGCGCGGCACGGTGACTTCTATCGACTGGGCCTGGTAGCCGTCGGCCTCGGCGTGGACAGTCCAGTTGCCGTCGGACAGCCCGACGAGGGTGTAGGTGGACCGCCCGGGGAACGGCGCAATGGCGTGCGTCGGTTGACCGTCGCCGATCGGAACCGCCGTTACCGTTGCGCCCAACACGGGATCGCCATCGTCGACGACACTCACCTCGAGCGCTCCCGTGCCGAACGCCAGGACCTCGTCGTAGAGGTCGGAGAGGCCGCCGACGAGCTCATTCCAGCCTTGAGCAGTAACCGGTTGGCCCGGCGAGACATCGGCGAGTGGGGGTTTCACGAGCATGGTCGTCCTCCTGTCATTCTTCGCTTGTCGGCCACAAGGTCGTCCCACTCACGAGGGTCCCTAGGGCGTCGTCACTATCGAGGTCTCTCACGATTCCGCTGCCGAGCACCCACCGGTCGTCGGCGTAGGCCACATAGACATGCACTCCGGCGGCGCGGTGGCGGTCGAGCAGCAGCCGTATCGGCTCGCGCAGCTTCGACCCGGCGTCATCGTCGAGCACCGCAAACCGCTGTGGAAGCAGGACGCGGACCGCAAATGGCTCTCGCTCCTGCCAGCGGAACCCCACCGCCCCCGACACGTCATCAAGCACACCGTCATGGTCGGTCCACACTGATTGGTCGTACTTCCCGGCCCCGAACGACGGGACGGCGGCGCGAGGCGCCGAACCAAAGTGAGCCGTCCTCACGAAGAAGGCCCAGCGGGACTCGCCGAGCGGCATCGGCAGCGGATCGACCCTCACCCCGGCATGCGGCAGGCTCACCGTCGCGGCGAAGCCGTTGGCGACGGGCGACGTGACGACGAACGTCGCGTCGCTCTCGGTCACCTCACCGGCATCGGCGAACACGAAGTCTTTGGGATGCACCGCCTTGGCGGAGGCGAAGACCGCTCCGGCGAAGGCGAAGGAAGAGCCCGTTGCCTCGGCATCGTCGAGTCTCACCCGCCCGTTGGCCTCGAATGAGAGGGTCGCTCCATCGGGCACGACACCCTCGAACACGACCCCGCGGCCGGCATCGACGTTGACGACCATAGGGCGCACCGTCCGCTCCCCGATGCCGACGACGTCGGTGGTGACGGTGACGTCCTCGAGGCCGCCGCGAATCACGCGGAATCGATCTGCGTGGCGGCGATCGATCGGTGCGACGCTGGCGTCCTTGAAGGGGTTCTCCTCGACGGCGAGCAGGGCGTCACCGACATCGACGCCGTCGATGTCGAGAGTCACCAGCTCGCGACATTTGGCGAGGTGCCACCACCGGTTGGCGCTGTGCCCGACATCGAGGACTTCGAGGGCCAAGTAGGCCGCCGTCGCCTCGAGCAGAGCCCGCGCCGTGCCGTTGCCCGATCGGAACGATCGGATTATTCCCGAGCTGGAGCGGCGGCGAACATCGAGGCGGCTCGTGAACTCGGTGACCCGATTGACGGCGGCAGACAAATCGGCGGCCTCGACGCCTTCGAGCTGGACGGGTTCGATACCGATATGCCCGGCGAGTTGCGCCACATCGTCCCCCGCGGTGGCGGCCAGCGCATCGAGACGAACCTCCCCGACCTCGAACGCGGCCGCCCTGATGTCGTGGAGGGCGTCCAGGCGGAGCAGGTCATGGTCGGTGGGCGCCTCGGCGAGGCGGTGCGCCCGGCGGACATCACCGATCTGCCTGGCAACGACATCGAGCTGCGATGTGATCGCCTCGGTGACGGCCTCGAATCTCTTGCCCGGATCGGTAGCACTGATGTGGCAGGGGAACCGCTCGAGTACGGCCGTAGTGCGTCCCGACCTCACGAGGTCTGCACCTGTTCTGGGATCGCCGTCACGCCGCGGACCCACGGCTGCTGGTCGGCCGTGAGGTCGATCGTGACGTCGTCGAGTTCGACCCTGAGGCCTTCTTCGAGGAACTCTGCGGTGTAGGTGACCTTCTCGACGCGGTAGTCGTCGGTCTCCGGTAGCAGGCCCAGCAGCACAGCCGGTGTCACGGTGTCCGGGGCGACCTGGAGGGCTTCGGTGAGGCGAGCGGCGATGTCGGCCGACACGGCGGCCATGCTCCCGGCGGCATCGGCCGTGGCGGCGAGGTCGAACAGTTCGACCTCGGCAGTGACGTCGAGGGCAACCAGCGCCCCGCGCAACGTGATCGTGAGGGCGCCGTCGTCGAGCCGCGGCCTGGTCCCCTCGGGAACTGGGATATTGGTTCTCGCCGGTGGCGATCCGTTGTCGGCGCCCATGTCAATCACAACGTCGTACACGCCCTCGACGCCCATGACGGCACCGACGAGGCGGTTGTAGATGATCGGCTCTCCGATCCCCACCAGATCGAGCGCGGACCGGAATGCATCCTCGGTAGCCACGGCGAGCTTCTGGCGTTGCGTCGCCGTGAGATCGCTGCTCGACGGCGTCACGGTGATGGTGGCGATGATCGGGAGCCAGAGGTCGTCGATGATAGGACCCTCCGGAGCCACCCCGGGACCACCGCCGCCGGCCTCGCCACCAACCGCGGGCACCGGTACGATCGGCGCCGGGAGGTTGTGGATCACCCGCACGCCTGCGGGTCGATTCTCTTCCACGAGCAGCGAAGCCGCCAGCGCGACGTCGTCGCTGAGCTCGGAGGCGACCTTGAGTTTCACGATTCCGGGAAACGCCAGATGATCCTCCTCGACGAGGATGTCTTGTTCGCGCACGCCTTCCAGAGAGGCAAGGGCGCTCTTGATCGCCTCGACGGTGGACCGACCGCTTCCGGCCAGCGCCCGCCGGGCGCGAGCCCGCAGCTCGCCGTCCGACTCCGCTCCCCCGCCGAACGTGGTCGGCGTCGGGTTGCTCGCCTCGTCGACCCCGAGGATCGGACGATGGACGACCGAGAGACTCGCCGCCGGCGCGATGCCCGCGGGGCCCTCCTCTTGGGCCCGCACCGGAGCTGCTACCGAGATGTCACCACGGCGCAAGGTCACCGTCTCTGTCGTCTCAACCGTGATGACGGGCGGCTCCGCGGTCGATACGAGCGTGCCCGCCGGGATGGTGATATCTGCGGGCGCCGGGGTCGTCCGGCGAAACGCGATTTCGCCCCTGGCGTGGGTCTGACCGCGTCGCTCCACGCCCACCAAAGCGACGACATGGTCGAGATCTCGCCCTTCAGCCGTCTCGAGGTGGGCGGCCTTGTAGATAGCGTCGAGCTGGTGCGAGGTGACTGCGAACTCGAGGGCAAAGGCTTCTGCCAACGTGCGAGTAACGCTCCCCGGGTTCCGGTCCGTCAGCAGCGGCGCACTGGCTGCTCCAGGTATCCGGTCGTAGGAGACCCAGAACTCGGATCCGGGATCGGGCCAGGCGGCGGTTGCCGCCGGGATGGTTGGATCCGTTGCATCGGGGCGCCACCCCAACGATCCGTCAGTGTCGAGGAAGAAGTCGGTCTCGGCGCTGAACCGATGAAACTCGCCATCGAGGAGGCCGTGCACGCGGACGGTGTCGGCCTGTATCGGGACGTCGACTCCCAGCTGGAACGGTTGCTGATCCTCGACGAATCGGAACCGCAGCCGCGACACGCCTCCCGTCAGGTTCGCCAGGAGATCGTCGGCGAATACGGCGTACGGCTCGGCTGCGAAGCTCATCAGGCACCTCCTGCCAAGTCGAACGGCACGACGAGGTTCAACACGTTGGGCTCATCGATCAGGCGAATGTCGAGCTCGATCCGCACCATGTCACGGGGGCGCTCGGCGGTTGTGACGTCACAACGCACAATCTCGGCGATACGCGGCTCGTGGCGCATGGCTTCGAGGACATAGAGCTTGACGAGGTTGCGGGTGCGCTCGGTATTTGGCTGACCGATCTGCTCGTGATGACGCGATCCGTAGTTGGGGTGACCCAGCGGGGCCAGCTCGCCCTTTCGAGTCTTGATCCGGTTGACGAGAAGCTGGCGGGCGGCTTCGACCCGATCGACGACCGTCAAATCCGAGTTCTTGGCGACGCCGCGATGCACACGGGCAACGCCGAGATCCGCATCGTCGTAGGCGCCGGCGGGCCCGGCCCACGTCAGCTCGAGATCGCGCCCGAGCCGCTGCGACAGCTCGAGTAGCTCTGATGGAGTTCGCTTGCTCATGGCGCCCCCTTGTCCGTCACGAAAGGAGCCGCCGGTGGGCCGAGCACGGTCAGAATGCCGGAACCCGACGGGATCTGGTCTCCCATCCTCACGAGGCCTTGACCGTTGATCTTGACGCCGAACGACATCCCCACCGAGCCGATCGGCAAAACGTACGGGGCGCCGCTCACCGAGTTCACCATGCTGCACAGCGACCCGGCGACGGCGAGAGGCATCCCGGAGATCGTGACATTGGCTTGGGGGATGGTGACGATCACACCGCTGTCGGGCGCTCCGGCGAGACCGGGACTGACGGTCACGGCACATCCAATGGAGACTGGTGGACCCGGCATGCTCACCCCGCACTGAACGATGTCTGGCCGGCGATGGTTGTCATCGCACCCTTGAGCTTGGCCGTGGCGCTGGCCTCGGCGTTGAATTCGAGGCCTTTGATGGCGACGGTCGTGCCGGCTTCGATGGTCACCTCGGTCTGCGCCTTGAGCGTCAGGCTTCCCGCTGACTCGAGTGTGATGTCTCCGCCGCTCTCGAGCTGGAGCGACGTGCCGCCCATGGCGATCGACACCACGGAATCGGAGATCGTGACTTTGTTGCCGTTGGGTAGGACGATCTCGACTCGGCGCTCTCCCCCGCCGCTGTCCGGCACTTCGTAGACGAGCTGGTCGGGAGCGGCATCGGGTGACGGCGTGTCGGCGTCGTGAAGCGTCCCAAGCACCACCGCACCATTGATGTCGCCGTCGAGGAACCCGATTACGACGAGATCGTCGACGCGGGGAACGATCGACATTCCGACGCGGCCAACGGCAACGGGGAGCCGCTGTAAGACCATTTCGGTGCCCTGCAACTGGACGTCGACGTCCAGGTGATGATCCCCCGAGCCGCCCTCGTTGGTCCTCACGTCGGTGACCACCCCGAGGGACAGCGTGCGATGGGCCGCCAGGTGACGGCGGGTCACGGCCTCGATGAGCGGAACAACGGTGCTCATTCGCCACCCTCCACGACGATGTCGGTGATGAAGCCGGCGCTCTCCGCAACCCGGTGGGTTACCTCCAGGATGCGGTACACCACCTCCTCGACGGTAACTGTGTCCCCGGGGCGCAAACTGGGATCGCCGAACGTCCGGAAGCGACCCGTCGTGGTTGCCCGACGAGCGGCATCGGCCCGGGCGGCCGTGGCGAGATCCGCAGAGGCTCCGGTGCGCAGCGCAGCGTCGACGATCGTCGGCTTGGGCCCGCTCGCCGGCGATTTCATGATGTGGTGCCAGCGGTCGGCCCCCAGAGGACTGGCGGCGCCCACGGCGGCCACCTGGTGGGCGAAGGCCGGCGTCGCCCCGCTCTGGCCGGCGCGCCAGTCGACGAGCGTGGCGCCTTTGCGCAGTTCGGCTCCCGAGCCGAGACCGACTGCGCTCGCCACCGCCGAGACGGCCGCGCCGAGGGGGCTGCTCCCACCCGTGGAGCCGGGAGCGGGGCCAAATGACAGCGCTCCGTCGGCGGTGCTGCGGACCTGACTCCCGGTACGGCGGGCCAGCATGTGGATCTCGTCCCACGCCGAGCGTGAGCCGTCGATGTGGTATGCCGGCAGGTCGTGGCCGGCTTCGATCTCACCCTCGTCGACTTCGGCCTCGCCGAGCAGATCGGACACCACGTCGCCGACCGTCTGTCGTACATACGAGCGGGCCACGAAGGTTGTGCTCAGTCGACGGGTTGGCGAGTAGCCAACGAAGGAGATCCCTTGCGGTGTCGTCTCGCGCCGATGAATCTCAACGGTCAGCACGTCCGTGTTGTCGTCGCCGTAGCCGAGAGCGATGGCGATCTTGGTACCCGGTTCGGTGTCGGCGATACTCGACATCGAGGCGACACTCAGGTCCATCCGATCGTGACCCGAGCCGACCGACATCTCAACCGTCAGCGAGGTCACGGCCGCCGCCGGAAGACCCGGAAGACCGCCACCGATCAGAGACGTCGCCGCGCCGACCAGTCCGCCTGATCCTTCCGACACGGTCTGAATGGTCGCCGTAGGCCGTTGCAGCGCCATCAGAGCTCACCCTCGAGCCCGTGGCGCTCGGCTTCGCGCCGGACCATCTCGTCCATGGCCATCTCGAATGCTTCGACGACGAAAGTCGCCGTCGGGACACCGATATCGACACGAAGCGCGCCGGTGGCACGCGTCGCATCCTGTGGCGCCGGGCGCGCCGGCCGGGCCAGGCCGCCGTTCGTCGTTTCGAGCGCACCAGGCGACGGAGCTCGCGTCTGTGAGCGGCGCAAGAGGTCGCCGAGCGCTCCGGGGTGGTCAGCGGGATCGTACGGGGAGCGTGCATCTTCGGTGCGAGCGGCGCCATGGACCACAACCGGATCGGCGCCCGCGGGTCCGACGGGCGCCGCCACTCTGTTGGGATCCTCAGTAGGCGCGCCGTTCGACGGAGGTGGCTGCCCGTGG
>CAMYJM010000147.1 GCA_947258635.1 uncultured Acidimicrobiaceae bacterium | reverse complement strand
GATCGGCACCCCCGGCGCCGCCGCCCGCAGCGCGGCGAGGATGGCCGGCAGGTTGTCGCCGATCTGCGCGAATTGAGCGGCCAGGCAGGCGTTCACCTCGTCCGGCGGGTCGTTGGGATCGCAGGCCAAGATGTCGTTGGCACCGATCGTGATTGTGATGAGCCCGACCTCTCCCACGTGTGAGGTCAGATACGCCACTGCTGTGTCGAGCTGCGAGGTCCCGCCCGGGGGAAGAAGGGGAGTCGGCCCGTAGCACAGCGAACCGGTTGGGGAGGCGCCTCCCTCGCCAAACCTCATCTCGACGGTGTCGTCGCCCGGGCAGGCGAGGTTCACGAAGCTGTCGAACCCGTGCTCGTTGATCAGGTATCTGTAGAGGCGGTCGGTGTAGCCCTTGCTCGTGAACGGCGCCGGTTGCTGGGTTCCTGCCGCCACTGAATCGCCTAGGGCGAGATAGGTGGCTCCCCCGCCGGTCGTATCGTCGGCAACTGCCGCGGTGGTGCCCACAACACCCATCACCAACGTAATTGCCAGTGAGAGCACAATGCGACGTTTCATCTTGACCATTCCCTTCGTCGTTCCCTTGACAGTACCAACACGCGGAAAGTCGGCGCCGAACCCGCACCCCGCAGGGTGCGCCGACGCGTCAGATGGGGCGACGCCGCTTGCTGGATATGACACCGGTATCGAAGCCACCCAGATGGAGCTTGCCCGAGAACCTGGCGTGCTCGATCTTCAGGCAACGATCCTGCACGACGTTGAGGCCGGCGTCGCGGGCCTTCCGAGCCGCGGCATCGTGACGGAGGCCGAGCTGCAACCACACCGTGGGCGCCCCGATCGCAATGGCCTCGTCGACCACGCCGGGAATCGCGTCGGGGCTGCGGAACACGTCAACGATGTCCGGCACCTCGGGCAAGTCGGCGAGCGTCGGGTAGCACTTGACGCCGAGAACCTCGTCGTACGCCGGGTTGACGGCATACACGCGAAAGGGGGTGCGCACCAGGTAGCTCGCCACGAAGTTGGACGATCGCAGTGGGTTCGCCGACACGCCGACGAGGGCGATCGACTCGGCACTCCGCAGAATGCGGAGGCGCTCTCGGGCAGTCGCCTCGGGGATGGCACTGACGGTCATGACAACTCCAGGGTGGCATCCAACGCGTTCTCGAGGTCCCACAGGATGTCGGCGACGGTTTCGATGCCGACCGAGATGCGGATCGTGTCGGCCCCGACTCCGGCGGCCAAGCGCTCCACCTCCGGCACCTGCTGGTGGGTAGTCGAAGCCGGGTGGATCACCAAGGTCTTGGCGTCGCCCACGTTGGCCACGTGCGAGATCAGCTCGAGGCTCTCGATGAACTCGACTCCCGCGGCGTAGCCACCGGCGAGCCCGAACGTGAAGATCGCCCCGGGCCCCTCCGGCGTGTACTTCTCCGCCAATGGCGTCCACGAGTTCTCGGGGAAGATCGGGAACTTGATCCACGACACGGCCTCATGGCCGTGCAGGAACCGGGCAACCGTCGCTGCATTGGCGACGTGGCGCTGCATCCGCAGCGGCAGCGTTTCGAGCCCGAGCAGCAGCAGAAAGGCGTTGAAGGGGCTGAGCGCCGCCCCCACATCGCGCAACAGTTCGACGCGGGCCCGCGTCAGGTAGGCGTACTCGCGGAAGTTCTCCCAGAACGTGAGGTCGTGATAGGCGGGCGACGGCTCGACGAGCAGCGGGAACTTGCCGTTGTCGAACGGGAACGTGCCCGCCTCGACGATGACGCCACCAAGGACCGCGCCGTGGCCGCCGATGAACTTCGTCGCCGAGTGCACGACGATGTCGGCGCCGTGTTCGATCGGCCGGCACAGATACGGCGTGGCGAAAGTGTTGTCGACGATGAGCGGGATCCCATGCGAGCGGGCCATCTCGGCGAAGCGGGCAATGTCGAGAATGTCGCAACCTGGGTTGCCGATTGTCTCGGCGTACAGCGCCTTGGTGTTGTCGGCGATGACGGCTTCGACGGCACCGGGATCGGCGAAATCGACGAACGTCACGTCGATCCCCATGCGTCGCAGTGTCACGTCGAGTTGGGTGTACGTCCCCCCGTAGAGCGCTTTCGAAGCCACCAGATGATCGCCCGCCGCCGCGATCGTCAAGATCGAGATCAGCTGCGCCGACTGCCCCGACGCCACCCCGACCGCCCCGAGGCCGCCCTCCAGCGACGCCATCCGTTCCTCGAATGCGGCGTTGGTGGGGTTGCCAATGCGGCTGTAGATGTTGCCGTACGTCTGGAGGGCGAAGAGGTCGGCGGCGTGCTGGGCGTCGTCAAACACGAAAGACGTCGTGGCGTAGATCGGCATCGCCCGCGATCCGGTCTCCGGATCGGGCGGCTGTCCGGCATGCACCGCCCTCGTGTCGAATCCGAATTCATGCTGGTCGGTCATGGCGCCATTCTGCTCGCGATCTCGGGCCGGCGCTTCCGCATCTTCCGCCCCTCTATCCGACGGGCGGGTGGAGGGCACCCGCCCCCCACCCGCAGCACCACTACGTGTGCACCCTGGCGACGGCATCGAACCCGATCCGGAACTCGGCCTTGATGTCTTCGATGTGCTCGATGCCCACAGATACCCGGATCAGGTCGGGAGCCACCCCGGCGGCTGCCTGCTCGCTCACGGATAGTTGCTGATGGGTGGTGGAAGACGGATGGATGACGAGGGTCTTGGCGTCACCCACGTTCGCCAGATGAGACACGAGCTCGAGCGAATCTATGAAGCGCTGCGCATCTGCGGAACCGCCGGCGATTCCGAAGCTGAGCACGGCGCCGTAACCGTTGCGCAACAAACGACGCGCCGTCTCGTACGACGGATGCGACGCCAGTCCCGGGTAGCTGACCCAGGCCACCTCGGGTCGCGCCTCGAGCCATTGCGCCAGCTCCAAGGCGTTGTCCACATGGCGTTGGACCCGCAGCGACAGCGTCTCGAGGCCCTGCAACAGGAGGAAGCTGTTGAACGGCGAAGGCGCCGCCCCGAAGTCTCGCAAGCCCTCGACCCGTGCCCGGATGGCGAAAGCGATGTTGCCGAACGGCCCTTCCGGGCCAAACACGTCGGCGAACACCAAGCCGTGATACCCGGGTGCCGGTTCCGTGAACAACGGGAACTTGTCCGACCGCCAGTCGAAGCTGCCGCTGTCGACAATCACTCCGCCGATGGTCGTGCCGTGCCCCCCGATCCATTTCGTGGCCGAGGCGACGACGATGTCGGCGCCGTGGTCGATGGGCCGCACCAGATAGCCGGCGGCGCCGAACGTGTTGTCGACGATGAGCGGGATCCCGGCTGCGTGAGCAACCTCGGCGATCCGGTCGAGGTCGGGAACGTTGTATTGCGGGTTCCCGATCGACTCCACGTAGATCGCCTTGGTGTTGTCCCGGATCGCCGCCGCCAGCTCGTCGGGTTCGTCACCCTCGACGAACGTGACGTCGATGCCGAGCCGCGGCAAAGCAACCTTGAACTGGTTGTACGTGCCACCGTACAGGTAGCTGGTCGACACGATATTGTCGCCCGCTTGCGCCAAAGTCGTGATGGCCAGGATCTGGGCCGCTTGACCCGACGAGGTTGCCACCGCGGCGGCGCCGCCTTCGAGAGCGGCGATGCGCTTCTCGAAAACGTCGGTGGTCGGGTTCATGATCCGGGTGTAGATGTTCCCGAACTCCTGGAGCCCGAAGAGCCGGGCGGCGTGGTCGGAGTCGTCGAACACGTAGGACGATGTCTGGTAGATCGGGACCGCCCGCGCTTTGGTGGTCGGATCGGCTTCCTGCCCCGCGTGCAGCTGCAATGTCTCGAATCTCAGGCCGGTCTTCTGGTCCCCGGCGTTCGATTCGTCTGTCAGGTCGATGGTCAATATCTTCTCCAATGGGTCGGGGACGTGAGGTCCGACAGTGGTTTGCGAACGCCGGCAAAATGGCTCTCGGGTGGTGGCGTTCGTCAGGAGCGCGTGGCCCCCGGGCGAAGCACCCGAGAGCTACTACACATCGATTTCGAGACGACACAGGCGGTGTCGCCGAATCTGTTGAGCCGTACCTGCATAGAAAAGAGCTCCTTCCACTCGCTTTCACGCGCTCCTACTGAGCGCCGCGAGCGGGAGTCCCGCTAACGGTCGACCTCATCGATCAGGCATTGGCACCCACGATTGCTCATTGGTTGCCGCGGTTTCACAGGGCCTGTCCCTCCACCGCTCTAGATGAGCGCGTTATGTAGCCGGGCAGTAGAGCAGGCGGCGCCGATTTCGTCAACATTTCCGGTGTGGTCAGCTCAGATCCAACTCGAGAAGCGTCGTGTCCCAATGGCGGCCCAGCTTGGAGCCCACCTCGGTGAGCGTGCCGGCGCTGCGATACCCGAGCCGGTGATGGAGCGCGATCGAGGCGTCGTTGGGCAGCGCAATGATGGCGATGGCGCGGTGAAAGCCGCGCTCGCGCAGTCGAGCGATCAAGGAACCCAGCAGAGCGGCGCCGATACCGCGCCGCAGGTAGGCGGTGTCGAGCACGACCGTGGTCTCGGCCGAAGAGCGGTATGCCGGCTTCGGCCGGTAGTAGCTCGAGTAGGCGACCCCTACCACCTTGCCCTCCCACTCGGCTACGAGGACGTCGAGATCGTCGGGACGGGAGTCCCACCATTCCCGCCGCCGCACCAGGTCCCACGGTTCGAGATCGAACGAGACGTGATTGTCGACGATCGTCCAGTTGTAGATCTCGTTGATCCGGGCGAAGTCCTCGGGTGTGGCGTCGCGGATGTGCGCGGCTGCGTCCATGGAACGGAGTCTGGCGGGAGAGCGGCTCCAGCTCAAGGGGCTGATGCGTGCCTACTCGAGCTCATCCTCGAGGCTCTTGAGAAAGTCTTCCACCGCCCGCGATCCGACGGCCTTGCCGTAGCGCTCGTCGAGGGCGGCTCGCATGACGGTGAACACCCGCTCCTTCTGATCGGCGTCCTTCATCAGCGGGTTGTCGATGATCTCGGCGCCGTCGAGCCAGGGCTTGGAATCGTTGACCGCCCACGGCACGAGCACGATCCACGACCACACGATGCGTGTGTCGGAGACCCGGGCCGGCCGCGCCATACCCACACAGTCATACGGCAGCGCTTCCCAACCCATCGTTGCGATGAGGTCGGCCGCGCTCGAAGGCAGTGCTGGATCGTGATCGGGCATGGACGCAACGCTACTGCGCGGCGGGAGTTACCTAGTCGCCGCAGCCGGTTTGGTGCACACGACGCCGTCGGCCGACCACAGACTCAATTCGTGGAGCGCCTCCCGTGCCCGCCGCGCCGCCCACGAGTCCGCCAGGATGCCGTGCTCGCTCCAGTATGCGTCCAGTTCCTCGCGGCTTCGCGTCAGGCGCTGCTCGATGGCGCACCATCGGGAATCGGGCGCGGAGTCGCGGATCGCGATCAGGGCCAGCAGCGAGTCGACACTGAGGTCGGCGACGTACGCCTCGCCGAACGTGTCGCCGCCGAGCTGACGATCCCAATTCAGGTTGACGATGAGGGCGTCGGGATTAACAGCATTGAGGCCGATGATGAACACCAGGCCGCTGACAACCAGGCCCAGCGCAAAAAGTGCGTGGCGATTCCTCAGCACAGTACGGACGAACCAGACGAGCACGAACGCCAGCCAGATCATGAACACCGACGAGTAGAAGCGCAGCTCGGTGTAGCCGTACTCGGCCACATACAACCGCATCCGGTTCATGGCGGAGACCATCACTATGGCGGTGAGCCCAATGAGAACGATGGCCAGCCGATCGAACGCAGGTGAGCGACGGCGGTCTTCGGGCCGGGTGAGCCAATCGAGCAGCAGGAGGACGTTGAGGACGAGGAACGCGACGGTGACGAGCTGGAAGAAACCCTCCCGGGCATTCTTGGAGTGGTCGCCAACCTCGTCGAGCGGAGGGCTGTGTCCCACGATCTGGGTGAGGACAAAGAAAAGGAAGAGCGCGACCAGCAGCGCCAGAACAGTTATGCCCGTGGTGACATCGACCCCATCCACCTTCTCAGGTCTCTCGGGGGTGTTGCCGGGGCGGCCCACCGACCGCCACAGACCAACGATCGCCAAGCCGAGGAGAGCCCCAAGGACGAGTCGCCAGAAGATGCTTCCGAAGAGGACGCTGCGGGCGAATCGATCCAGGTAGTCGCTGAAGACCATGTCCGCCGACGCAAACAGCCCGGCGAACACGACGAGGAGCGGTGTCCCCAGTAGCAGGCCGACCCCCACGGAGCGAAGACGTTTGCGGTGCCGATCCCCGAAGCTCGTCCGCAGATCCGTCGACAGGAACTCTCGGGATCCCAGCGCCATCTCGGCGCCCGTCACGAATGGATGCCTCCCGTAGTCGGTGATGGTCCAGTCTGTGAGGCTGCCCGCCCGGTGCAACTGGGCCAGAACGGCGATCAGCGCGATTGTGGCGCCTAGGTTCAGGCTGAGCAGCACGGGCGAGGTGCGGATTCCGATGAATGCGGCGACCAGCAGACCTGCCAGCAGTATCGGAACCGTGCCGGCGGGACGCGGCTCCCCGAGAAGTGAGCTCACCGAAGCGGCGACCCCCAGGGCGATCCACATCCCGAGCATCAACCCGAGCCCGGGCGGCTGATGCAACGCCAAAGTGTCGATCGCCAGGCCGACCGCCATGGCCAGGCCGAGGACAAACCAGGGGCGGGCGAATGTAACGGTCGAGGTATCGGTTGCGGGCTCGGGAGAAG
>CAMYJM010000146.1 GCA_947258635.1 uncultured Acidimicrobiaceae bacterium | reverse complement strand
CTCAGGCAGTGTGCCGAAAGTGAAATCACGAGGGACGCCGTCGAGATTCCAGACCTTGGCCCGCGGCTCGAAGAAGCCGGCCATTATCTTGCCGGTCTCCTCCTTGAAGTAGGTGTAGTTGGTCGGGTCGCGCAGCGTCGGCGTATCCGGAGCCAACCCCGCGACCGGTTCGGTCACTATGTAGAAGTGCTCGCAGGCCTGAAGCGGCACGTTGACGCCGGCCGTCTCGGCAAGGTGGCGAGTCCACATCCCGGTCGCCAGCACGACCGCATCGGCCGCGATGTAGCCCCGCTCGGTTTCGACACCCACGATGCGCTCGTTCTCCACCCGCAGGCGCTCGACGGCCACTCCCTCGACGATGCGGGCCCCGCGGTCTTTGGCGCCCTTGGCGAGCGCCATGGTGGTGTCGACGGGAGATGTCTGGCCATCCTGCGGGATGTAGACGGCACCGACGAGATCGTCGATGTACATCTCCGGCCAGAACTCCTTGGCCTGCTGCGGTGTGATCACTTCGATGGCGACGTCCACCGTCTTGGCCATCGACATGCCGCGCAGGATCTCCTCATACCTCTCCTCGTCCGAGGCGACAGACACCGATCCCGGTGTGCGGTACCCGGTCGCCTGGCCGGTCTCGTCCTCGAGTTCCTCGAAGAGGCGGGCGGAGTAGGTGGCGAGCCTGGTGAGGCTGTGCGATGACTTGAGCTGGCTCACCAACCCGGCGGCGTGCCACGTCGTGCCACCGGTGAGCGTCCCCTGCTCGATCAGGAGCACGTCGCTGACGCCGCGACGTGTCAGGTGGTACGCAATCGAGCAGCCGACGATGCCCCCGCCGACGACGATCACCTCGGCGCTGGTGGGAAGCTCTCCGCCCTCGTGCTGCTTCTCTGGAATCTCTGCGGTCATGTGGATCCTCCTCCCGCGCCCCGACGGTTCAGGCCAGGTCGATTTGGGCGGCCCTTGTGAGGACCTGATCGACGCCGGCGATGAGCTCGTCGAGCTCTGCGGTGGTGGCGATCAGCGGAGGCGATAGGACGAGCTTGGGGGCGCCGCGGGCGTCCGAGCGGATCAGCAGCCCGGCATCGCTGATCAAGCCGGGCATGTGATCGTTGACCAGCTCGTTCGTTTGGTCCTCCGTCAGCTCGACGCCCTTCTCCCGGGAGGCGGTGAGCTCGATCGCGTAGAAGTACCCGGTGCCGCGGACGTCGCTCACCGTATCGTGAACTTCGGCGACTTCGTCCAGCTTGGCTCTGAAATACTCCTCATTGGCCTGTACGTTGTCGATGACTCCCTCATCTCGCATGGCGGTCACATTGGCGATGGTCACCGCCATCACGACCGGGTGGGCACCCCACGTAGCCCCATGGGCGAACGTGCCGTTCTTCGAGTCCATGAGCTCATCCACCTTCTCCCGGCGGATTATCAAACCGCCCACCGGGGCGTAGCCCGACGTGGCGCCCTTGGCGAAGGTGATCATGTCCGGGACCGCGCCGAACCTCTCGACGCCGAACCAGTGGCCGACCCGCCCGAAGCTGGTGATGACTTCGTCCGCCAGGAGCAGAACGTCGTGTTTGTCGCAGATACGGCGCAGTTCTGGCCAGTAGCCGTCGGGCGGCACCAGGCAGCCGCCGCTGTTCTGCACCGGCTCGGCCATGACGAGGCCGACCGTCTCCGGGCCGGCGGCGACTATGGCGTCCTCGACTTGCCGGGCGGCGGCAACGCCGTCGGTCACTCCGAGCGTGTTGTCCACTTTGATGAATCCCGGCAGCAGCGGCTGGAACTGCTCGCGGATGCTGTCGAGGCCGGTGGCCGAGAGGGCACCCATGGTCGTGCCGTGATACGAGAGCTGTCTGCTGATCACCTTGGTCTTGTCGGGGTTGCCCCGGCTGGCGTGGTACTGCCTGGCGAACTTGATCGCCGATTCCACAGCCTCCGAGCCCGAGCTCACCCAGAAGATGGCGTCGAGATCGCCGGGGGCGAGTGACGCGACGAGCTTGGAGGCCTCAATAGCCGGGGGATGGGCGGCGCCCCACGTCGGGGTATAAGCCAACTCTTCCATCTGCTTGGCGGCGGCGTGGGCGATGTCGGAGCGGCCGTGGCCGATTTGCACCACGAACAGGCCCGCCAGGCCGTCCAGGTAGCGCCGTCCGGCCTCGTCCCACAAGTAGCAGCCCTGCCCGCGCACGTAGACGGGCAGCGTCGCATCGCGCCACGCCTTGCCTTTGGTGAAATGCAAGATGAGGTGCTTCAGGTCATCGGGAGTTGTCAAGCCCATCGATCCTCCGGGGTACGGGTGGGTGATTCGCCACCAAGTTAACGGTTCATGGCAGCGAATCTAGAGGCCCTTGGACCCATGTAAAGTGCCACAACCTCCTGACCGGGGAGTACCAGATGCTCGTCCAACTCGACCCCGCGGCGCCGGAGCCGCTCTACCGGCAGCTGCGGGCCGCGATAGCGCGCGAGATCGAGGCCGGCCGCTTCGCTGCGGGCGAGCTATTGCCGTCCTCGCGGGCCCTGGCCGCCGATCTCGACCTATCGCGCAACACGGTCAACCTGGCTTACCAAGAACTCACCGCGGAAGGCTTCCTCGAGTCGATTCCGCGGGTTGGCTATGCCGTCAATCGGGACCTGCGCCGCTACCTGGCCGAGGTCCCGGCGGCAACCCCGTCGCCGCATATCAGCTGGGAGACGCGGATGGGAGATCTCGGGGACGATCTTCCCCACGTCGTGCGGTCCCCGGAGCGGCACAGCGAGCCCTACGCGTTCGTCGTCGGGGAGCCGGATGTGAGCCTGTTTCCCACGGCGGCGTGGATGCGGGCGATGCGGACGGCGATGACAAGCGACCACATCGGTGCGAGTCTCGGTGACCGCTTCGACATGGACGATCCGCTCCTCATCGACATGCTGGCCAAGCACGTGCTCCCGGCGAGAGGGATCAATGCCGCCGCCGACGAAGTCCTGATCACGATGGGCTCCCAGAACGGGCTCTACCTCGTGAGCCGAGCACTGCTCGACCGCAACAAGCGCGTCGCCGTCGAAGAGCCCGGGTATCCGGATGCCCGGCACATCTTCAAGCGGCGCGGCGCCCGTCTGGTCCCGGTCCCGGTCGATGATCAGGGAATGGTCGTACCCCGGAGCCTCAAGTCCATCGATCTCGTCTCGGTGACTCCGAGCCATCAGTATCCGACGAACGTGACCTTGTCGGTCGGGCGGAGGCAGCAGTTGCTGGCGCAAGCCGACGCCCAGGACTTCGTGATCGTCGAGGACGACTACGACAGCGAGTTCCGCTATCAAGGGCGACCGACCCCTTCTCTCAAGGCTCTCGACGATTCGGGCCGGGTGGTCTATCTGGGCAGCTTCTCGAAATTCCTCGCTCCCGGTCTGCGACTGGGATACGTGGTCGCCGACGCCCCCCTCATCTCGCGGCTGCGCGACCTGCGGCGCTACATGCTGCGCCACCCGCCCGGGTTGCTGCAGCGCACCATGGGCCTGATGATCGAGGCCGGCGACTATCTGCGCTCGGTGCGGCGCTCCCGCCATGCCCTCAAGGACAAGTGGGAACGCTGCGTTGAGTGTGTTGCCGAGCACGTGCCGTGGGAGGCTTCCCTCCCCTCTGGGGGCCTGTCGCTGTGGTTGCCGGGCCCGGAGGGGTTTGACGCGGTGGCGGCGGCGGCGGACGCGCTGACGGAGGGCGTCGTCGTCGAGGCCGGCAGCGTGTGTTTCCTCCGGGAGCCGGCGCCCCGCAACCACTTGCGGCTCGGATTCGCCGGGACCCGGAAAGAGGCCATCGAGCCGGGGATTGCCGCTTTGGGCGCGATTCTGCGACGCAAGCTGGCATGAGCGCCCTGGATCCAGCCGCGTACGACACCCTGTCGTTCGACTGCTACGGCACGTTGATCGACTGGGAATCGGGGATCATCGGCGCGCTTGGACCCTTGCTGGCCCGCAACGGGAGCGATCTGAGCCGATCCGAGCAGCTGGCGGTGTTCGCCGACCACGAGACCCGCATCCAGCAGGCCTCGCCGCGGGCGCCGTATCCAATGGTCCTGCGCGAGGTCCATCGGGCCGTCGCCGGTGCCTACCGCTTCGAGACGACTGCCGAGCTAGATGCCGCCTTCGGCGACTCCGTCGGCGACTGGCCGGCATTTCCCGACACGGGTGACGCGCTGGCGCGCCTGGCCACCAGGTACCGGCTGGTCATCCTGTCGAACGTCGATCTGCACTCCTTTGCCCGTAGTCAGCAGAAGCTGGGCGTGACGTTCAACGCGGTGTACACGGCCGAGGCCATCGGCAGCTACAAGCCGGACCCGGCCAACTTCGACTATCTGCTCCGCCACGAGGAGGGGCGGCTGCTCCACGTAGCGCAGAGCCTCTATCACGACCATGCCCCTGCCAAGGCAGCCGGCATGGACACGGTGTGGATCGATCGCAACCGAGGCGGCGCCGGTGCCACCCCGCCAGCGCCGGGAGCGGAATACGATGTGAGCTTCGAATCCATGGCCGCTTTCGCCGACGCCGCCGGGGTGTAGCCGAGCCGGCGGCTACGCCAGCTCGAACGTCACTGTGCGTTGCGAGGGGTCGGCGGCGGTCAGGCGCACTTCGATGTCGTCGCCGAGGCCTACTCCGGAAGCCTCCAGCCGAGCGACGATCGCCGGGTTGCGGATCTGCAGTGTGACCGTGTCGTCGTCGACGTCGGTCGCGATCGCCGGGTACACCTCACCGACCCGGTGCGCCAGGGTCAGCGACTCGGCGAAGTCGACCATCGCCCGCTCGAAGGCCCGTTCCCGGCGGGAAGCTTCGACCATCGTGTCGGGAATCGACTCGAGAGCGCTCAGCACCCACTGCTGAGGGCGCTTGTCGGCACTGAGCGCCAGGACGATCTCGTTGGCGAAGCGGTCGATCAATCGGCGGAGGGGGGCGGTGACGTGGGCGTAGTCGGCGCCAATGGCGCCATGGCTGGTCTCTTCCGGTAGCTCGCCGTCGAACCCGGCGTAGCCGGCTCCCCGGAAGGCCCGGGCCGCCTGTGTCATCAGCGCGGCCTGCTCGGGCATCGAAGTGTCGAGGCGGCGCACCCAGTCTGGATACGCCAGGTCATCGGGGTAAGGCACACCCATAGCGCGCGAGCAGCGGCGCAGCCAGCCGATGGTTTTCTTGCTCGGCTTGGGCAGGGTGCGCAGCAGGCCGACCTTGCCGTCGATCATCATCGTGGCGGCAGCGATGCCGGTCAGCAGCGACAACTGGGCGTTCCAGTTCTCGACCGGCAGCGATTCCCGGAAAGCCAGGGTATAGCTGCCATCGGCCGGCACGACTTCCTGTGCCGGAAGCCTGAGGCTGGCCCCACCCCGGGTCGCCTCCTGCTTCTGGCGGGCGATCCCGATCTCGCGCAGCAGGACGTTGCGGTCGTGCGGCCGCTCGCCGCGGAGGTCGGCATCGACGTCTTCATACGAGAAGGCCCGCCGGTTGCGCACCACAGCTCGCTCCACCCGGGTGTCGAGCAACGTGCCGTGGGCGTCGAGGTCGTGAGTCCAGACGACGGCCGGGCGATCCTCACCCGGCAGGAGCGACGCAGCATCCTCATTGAGCCGGTCGGGGTGGAGCGGCTCCTTCTCGTCGGGGGCGTAGAACGTGACGCCGCGGCTCCGGGCGGCATCGTCGAGCAGTCCGTTGGGCTCGACGAAATGGGCGACATCGGCGATGGCATAGTGAACTCGGTACCCGTCACCGGACCGCGCCGCATGAAACGCCTGATCGAGATCCCGACTCCCGGCGGGATCGATGCTCACCAGCGGCACGGCGCGCATATCACGGCGATCGGCTCCGAGTGGAGCGGTGGCCGCGGCCCGGGCGGCCTCCTCGACGTCATGGCCGAAGTCTGTGGCAACTTCGTGTTCCTCGCGGATCCGCTGGAACCCGCGCACGAATTCTCGCTCCGTCGGGAAGTAGAAGTGGATGCCCGGCATAGTGAGTCAGCGTAGAGGGGTGGCGCTGTCTACCAATCCATTTGCACACCATTTGCAAACCTCTTGCCGGGAAGCCGCGGCTTGTGCGCCGCCGGTCATGCCATCCTCACGGTGCCGGTACTAAGGATCGACGTGGTCCTGTGGGCGAATCAAGCCGCTCCGAAATGCTCCGGTTCTCGGACGGGTGTGGGTGCGCGAGAACGCTCTGGTGGCTGAGTGATCTGGGCGGTGGATCCTCGCTACGGTCCGGTTGGCGGAGCAGCCCCGGTTCGGGTGTCTGGTTGCAGGATTAGGTTGGAGTAATCGAGCGGAGGGGAAGTCGCAGTGGAACCCTGGCACCCATTTCGTTCCGCTGCATCCCAGCAGGAGTTCTTGGCGTTCTACGACCAGCGTGCGCAGCGCTGGCCGATCCCCTCGGAATCCACGATGGTCCCCACGACGTTTGGTGACACGTTCGTCAGGGTCCAGGGCCCGGCCGCCGGACCGCCGCTGGTCCTGTTGCCCGGCGATTCGGAAACCTCGCTTGCGTGGATACCGGTGATCGAAGCGTTCGCCGCCGACCATCGCGTGTACGCCCTCGATCACATCTACGACATCGGGCGAAGCATCTACCGGACGCAACCCCGCCGTCCCGACGACTTCGTGCGTTGGCTCGCCGAGCTCTTCGACGAACTCGACGTACACGACGTTCGACTCGTCGGGCACTCCTACGGAGGCTGGATCGCATCCCTCTACGCGCTCGAGTTCCCCGAACGGCTCAACAA
>CAMYJM010000145.1 GCA_947258635.1 uncultured Acidimicrobiaceae bacterium | reverse complement strand
CCGAGGCGGCCGCCAAGCGGGTACTGGGTGAAGCCGGGATCGACGTCCCCCGCGGCCATCGCGGCCACATCGACGCCCTGTCCGCCGTCGACCTCCGCTTCCCGGTGGTCGCCAAGGCGTCCGGCGTGGCCCACAAGACCGACGTCGGCGGCGTCGTCGTCGGCATCGCCGACCCGGTGGCGCTGCAGGAGGCCGTCGACCGGCTGGCCGTCCTCAGCGACGAGGTCTTGATCGAGGAGCAGGTCACCGATGCCGTGGCCGAGCTGCTCGTCACACTTCGTCGGGAGCCGCCGATCGGCAACGTGCTCGTGCTCGGCAGCGGGGGGACCCTGGTCGAGCTGGTCGGGGACACGGTGACGGCGCTCCTCCCGCTATCCGCGGTCGACATCGCGGCAATGATCGAACGACTGCGGATCGGGCGGGTGCTGGCAGGCCATCGCGGCCACCCGGCGGCCGACATCGGCGCCATCGTCGACGTAGTAACCCGGCTGGCAAAGCTGCTCGCAGACAGTCCTGAGATCGTCGAAATCGAGATCAACCCGCTCATGGCGACGCCGCAAAGCGCTGTCGCCGTCGATGCGCTCATCACCGTCGCAACCGAGGAGGCTTCCCATGACTGACCCAGTTCGCACAGAACGCAACGGCGCCATCTTCGAGATAACTCTGGACCGACCCAAGGCCAATGCCATCGACGCCCCGACGAGCCGCCTGCTCAGCACGGCTTTCGAGTCCTTCCGTGATGACGCCGAGCTGCGTGTCGCCATCCTCACCGGCGCCGGCGAGAGGTTCTTCAGCGCCGGCTGGGACCTCAACGCCGCCGCCGACGGTGAAGAGTTCGAGTCCGACTACGGGGCCGGTGGGTTCGGCGGCTTCGGGGAGCTCCCGGGGGTCTCCAAACCGGTGATCCTCGCCGTCAACGGGATGGCAGTGGGCGGTGGCTTCGAGATGGTCATGGCCGCCGACATGGTGGTGGCGGTCGATCACGCCGAGTTCTTCCTGCCGGAAACGGGCATCGGCATCATCCCCGACGTCGGCGCCATCCGGCTTCCCCGGCTGCTCCCCCGCCAGCTCGCCACCGAGATCCTGATCGCCGGCCGGCACGTGACTGCCGCCGAAGCCTTGCAGTGGGGCCTGGTCAACCGGGTCGTCCCCGGCGCCGAGCTGATGGCGGCGGCCCGCGAGCTGGCCCAGCGCGTGGTGGACTCAGCGCCCCTGGCCGTTGCCGCCATCCTCGACCTGGTCAAACGCACCCAACATCTCAGCATCGTCGACGGCTTCGCCCTGATGCGCTCCGGCGACGTCGCCATCTACGAAGCCATGTTGGCCAGCGAGGATTCCGTCGAAGGACCGCGGTCGTTCGTCGAGAAGCGGCCGCCCCGATGGACGGGCCACTAGCAGCGGCGAAGATTGCGGCGGCGGCAGTGGGCAATAGCATGGGAATGACACGCAGACCGCGGCGTTGTCCGATAGGTCTAGGAAGAAAGCAGCAATGGCACTAGATGAGCTCTACCGGGAAGTGATCCTCGATCACTATCGCAATCCCCGCCGCAAGGGGACCCTCGACGGCGACCACATTCACGCCGAGGGGCAGAACCCCTCGTGTGGAGATGAGTTCTCCCTTGACCTGCGAGTGGAGGATGACGTCATCTCCGACGCCGCCATCCAGGGCATCGGCTGCTCGATATCGCAGGCGTCCGGCTCGATGATGGCCGAAGCGCTCGTCGGCAAGTCGCTGGACGAGGCCGCCGAGATGACCCGCCTGTTCAAACAGATGATGGGCATCGACGAAGGGGACAACCCGGTGGATCCAGACCGGCCCGGCGCCGTGCTGGGCGACCTCGAGGCCCTGCAAGGAGTCCGCAAGTTCCCGGTGCGCGTGAAGTGCGCCGACCTGCCGTGGACCACGCTCGAGAGCGCGGTTCAGTCGCTGGAGGCGGCCGCCGGCTGAGCCGGCCGTTCCACGACGAACCAGGTCAGTATCCCGACGGCGACGAGATTCACCGCTGCCGCCGTGAACGCATTGGCCCTGAACCCGGCGCCGACGAACAGTCGGGTTCCGAAGAAGGCGGCCAATGTGCGTCCGATGTTGAGCGACACCACCACCCACGCCAGGTAGCGAGCCCGGGCGTTGGGCGCGGCCTCAGATGCCAGCGGATACGTCGAGACTATGGTGAATTCGAATGCGGCGAATCCCACGGCGGCGGCGCCGATTCCGAGAATGAGACTGTTTTGCGCCCAGCCCATTGCCAGGTAGCAGATGGCACCCGTGCTGAGGCCGATCTGCACCGCCCGCTTCTTGCCGAGCCGATCTGTGATCAAGGCGGTCAACGACGAGCCCGACAGCTCAAACAGTCCGAGCAGGGCGCTGAGCCCGGCAATGGCTCCCACCGCAATCTTGAAGGAGTCCTCGAACCATGCTCCCAGCACCACCGACACGGATTCGGCGGCACCGGAGAACAGGCCGGCGGTGACGATCAGGGCCAAGCCGGAACGATCGACTGCCAGCCGGCCCCTCTCCCCTTCGCCTGATTCGTCCGGTCGAACAACGCGCGAGGACACAATCACCGCCGCTGCCGCGAGTGTCCCGAGCACGTAGTAGGCCGACCGCCAACCCCATTGCTGGATCATCAAGCCAACGGCGGGGGCTCCGATCAGGAAGGCCCCCGCCCAGGTGACCTCGAAGAGGGCGAGGTAGCGGGCCCGCTTGGAATACGGAGTTCGGTCCGACAGGTAGGCCTGGCCGGACACGTCGAAGACCGACTTGGCCAATCCCATTGCTGCGAAGCCGACGAGGGCTCCGGCAAATGCGTTGGTGGCCGCAGTCACCAGGGCGCCCGTGGCGAACATCGCCAGACCCAATTGGATGACCCGCCGCCTCTGACGCTTGCGGCCGGCGGTGATGATGAACGGCGTTGCCACCGACGCCGCGGAGCGCACCGCCACGAGGGTCCCGGCATCCTCCAGCGAAATGCCGAGGCCGCGGGCGATCACCGGTAGGAACGGCGAGGTCATGCGGTGGGCGCTGTTGATCACCAGCCGACTGGCCGACAACACCCATAGGGCCGGACGCAGGTTCTTGAGCGAGACCGTCAATTGCCGCTCAACACAAACGGCCGCTCATGTGGAGCCGCCGCTCACCCGATTATGCCGCCCTCGGTCATGCGCTTGATGTCGAGCAATTCGGCGACCTGCTCGGCGGTCAGCCAGCCCTTCTCGACCACGACGTCCCCGACGTTACGGCCGGTCGCAAACGCCTCTTTGGCGGCAATGGCTCCATTTTCGTAGCCGATGTGCGGGTTGAGCGCGGTGACCAAGATGATGTTGGCCTCGGCGAGCATCCGCGCCCTGGCGACATCGGCCTCGATACCCTCGACACAGCGTTCCCGGAACGTCTCGGCGGCGTTGGCGAGCAAGCTGATCGACTCGAGAAGATTGTGGGCGATGAGCGGCATCATGACGTTCAGCTCGAAATTTCCGTTGGCCCCGCCCCAAGTGATGGCAGTGTCGTTGCCGATCACCTGGGAGCACACCTGCATCATCATCTCCGCCATGACCGGGTTGACCTTGCCCGGCATGATCGACGAGCCCGGTTGCAGCGACGGGAGGCGGATCTCGGCGATCCCCGTGCGGGGGCCCGACGAGAGCCAACGCAGGTCGTTGGCGATCTTGAACAGTGAGGTCGCCACCGTCTTGAGGGCACCCGACGCGCTGACCGTGGCGTCCTTGGCGGCCTGAGCCTCGAAGTGGTCGGCCGCCTCGTCCAGCGGATAGCCGGTGATGGCCGCCATGTCGGCAATCACCGCCGCGGCGAATCCATCCGGGGCGTTGAGGCCGGACCCGACGGCGGTACCGCCGAGCGGCAGCTCCTCGAGCTCGGGCAACACCTTCGTCAGTCGTTCGATGCCCTTGCGCACCTGGGTGGCGTAGCCGCCGAACTCCTGACCCAGCGTCACCGGCGTCGCATCCATCAGGTGGGTGCGGCCGGACTTCACTACGCCGGCAAACTCGTCGGCCTTGGCCGCCAGTGCATCGCCGAGTGACTCCAGCTTGGGAAGGAGGTCCTCACGGATCGCGGCGACTGCGGCAACATGAATCGCCGCCGGGATCACGTCGTTCGATGACTGGCCGAAATTGACGTGGTCATTGGGGTGCACGATCCGCTCGCCGAGGTCGCCCCCCATCATGATGCCGGCCCGGTTGGCGATCACTTCGTTGGCGTTGGTGTTCGTCGACGTGCCCGACCCGGTCTGGAAGATGTCGAGGACGAACTGGGCGTCGAGCTCTCCGTCGCGCACCTCATCGGCTGCGGCGGCTATCGCCTTGGCCTTGTCGGCGTCGACATAGCCGGCCGGCCCACTCACTCGGGCCGCCGAGCCCTTCAGCAGACCAAGCGCCCAGATGAACCGGCGACTGAAGCGCAGGTTCGAAATCGGAAAGTTGTCGACGGCCCGCTGCGTGGAGGCGCCGTAGTAGGCGTCGCCAGGAACCTCGACCTCGCCCATCGAGTCACGTTCAATACGCATGTCCATCTCCCGGTTCTCTTACCGCGAAGGTTACCCCTGCCACCGGTGGTGTCAGCCTGACAACCACTCCACCGCAATGGCGGCGGCGGCGGCCAGCGTGACCCCGATCACCAACCAGGGAACCACGATCAGCGCCCGCCACCAGCCGGCCTGGGCAACGGCCTCAGCAAAGGCGCCCCGGCCGTACGTCAGCTCCCGCAGAGCTCTGTCGCGCGATGACAGAGTCTGCCGGGGCGGCACATTGCGCCCGTCCGAATCGCTCTCGAACCGGTCCTGCACTCGCTGCTGAAGCGGCTGCATCAGAATGAACATCGCCACGAGGAGGGCGGCCCCAACGGCGAAGGCGAGTCCGCCGCCGGTGCGCAGCAGCGCCACCAGTCCTACCAGCCACACGAACCACAGCCGTCCGACCTCGGCGACGTACTTCCTGGCGTCGGCGGCGTCGTCGAACCAGTCTTCTGCGCTCAAGGCAGGTCGAGCAGCGGATCCCGCTCGGGAATGAGACCCATCTCGGCGCGCAGCGCTTCGTAGCCGGAAGCTTCGAGATCGGCAGCCACCTCGGGCCCCCCGCTGCGGACGATGCGGCCGTCGATCATCACATGGATCCGATCCGGTTGCATGTAGTTGAGAATCCGTGAGTAGTGCGTGATCAATAGCACGCCCAGTGAATCGGATCGGGCACCCTCGACCAGCCCGGCCACTTCACGCACCGCGTCCACATCGAGGCCGGAGTCGATCTCGTCGAGAACCGCCAGCTTGGGTGTGGAGATCGCCATTTGGAACATCTCGGAGCGCTTCTTCTCACCACCCGAGAGGCCTTCGTTGATGGGTCGGTCGAGGAAACGCTCCATACCGAGGTCGGCGGTGGCTGCCGCCACCCGGTCGAGGTACGAGCCGTTGCCGGCGGCGTCTGCCAGCTCGGCTACGAACTCGCCCAGCGAAACACCCGGCACCTCAACCGGATACTGGAACGCCTCGAACAGCCCGAGCCGGGCTCTCTCATCCACCGCCAGGCCAATGAGCTCGGTGCCGTCGAGCAGCATCGATCCGCTCGCCGCGAATTCGGGCTTTCCCATCAGTACGTGGCTCAGCGTGGACTTGCCGGAGCCGTTCGGCCCCATCAACGCGTGGATCTCGCCGAAGGGAATCTGCATGTCGACACCTTTGAGAATCTCGAGATCACCGATGGCGGCTCGCAGGCCCCTGATCTCCAGCGCGTTGCTCATCAGGAAGCTTCCCCGTCTTCGAATACCAGGAACGCTTCGGCGCCCTCCATGCGGATCTCATACACCGGCACGGGCCGGGTGGCCGGGAAAGACCCCGGCTTCCCCGTCTCGAGGCTGAACTCCGAACCGTGCCGCGGGCACTCAACATCGAGGCCGAACACCTCACCCTCGGCCAGCGAAGCCTCGGCGTGGCTGCAGCGGTCGCCGATGGCGTACACCGAGTCACCGATACGAAATACTGCCACCCGATGTTCGCCGAACTCGACCCGCAAGCCCCTGCCCTCCGGCATCTCGGCGACAGGTCCCAGTGCGATTTGATGGCTCAAACCCGGCCCTCCTCCTGCGCATCCAGAAACTTCTGGTAGAAGCGCTCGCGCAAAGGCCCCACCAGCTCTGGAATCGGAAAGCGGTTGAGTGCTTCCTGGAAGAACCCGCGCACCTGCAACCGGTCGGCCCGCTCCCTTTCGAGCCCGCGGCTCATCAGGTAGTAGCGCTGCTCGGGATCCAGCTGGCCGACTGTGGAGGCGTGACCGCACTTGACATCGTTGGCCAGAATCTCGAGGTTGGGCACGGACTGGGATGACGCTCCCTCGCTGAGGATCAGGTTGCGATTGGTCTGGAAAGCGTCCGTGCGCTGCGCGGCCTCGTCGATCCGGATCATACCGGTGAAGACGGAGCCGGCTTCGTCTTCGACTGCCCCCTTGAGAAACATGGTTGAGTGCGTGTTGGGGGCGGCATGATGCATGACGTATCGGTAGTCGAGCGTCTGGTCCCGATCTCCGAAATAGGCCCCCACCACCTGAGCATTCGACCCCTGTCCCGCCAGCTCGATGTTGAGCTGCCACCGGGCGAGGGTGCCGCCGAGGCCGGCTTCGGCCAACCGGAGCGTGCTGTCGCGGCCCACGGTGAACCTGAGCTTGCCGATCGCCCGGGTCTGTCTCCCCCACTCCTTGTGCACCACCAGGGTCAGGTTGGCGTTGGCCCCGACCCGTCCCTCTA
>CAMYJM010000144.1 GCA_947258635.1 uncultured Acidimicrobiaceae bacterium | reverse complement strand
AGCGCATCGTACGCGTCGCCGCCGCGGCGGCCCGGGGCCGCGGCGGTCGGCTGACGTCCGTCGACAAAGCCAACGTCCTCGAAGTCTCCAGACTGTGGCGCCGGGTGGCCGCACGGGTGATGGAACAGGAGTTCACGGACCTCGAGTACGAGGTTGTGCTCGTCGACGCCATGGCGATGCACCTGCTGGCGCGGCCGCGAGATTTCGACGTCGTCGTCACCGGCAACATGTTCGGCGACATTCTCACGGACGAGGCCTCGATGCTGCCCGGCTCGCTCGGCCTGCTGCCGTCGGCTTCGCTCGGAGAACCGGGCCCGGGGCTCTATGAACCGATTCACGGTTCGGCTCCCGACATCGCCGGCCAGGGTATCGCCAATCCGTTGGCCATGATTCTCGCCGCCGCCATGGCGCTCCGGCATTCCCTCGATCTCGAAGACGAGGCCGCGGCCGTCGAGAGGGCCGTCGATACGGCCCTGGACGCCGGGTTGCGCACAGTCGACATCGCGGCCGGCGGGCCCCACGTGACCACCGGGGAGATAGGTGACGCGGTTGCCGCCGCAGTTGCCTAGGAAGCGCAGGCGATCGTTCCGAGTAGTTTGGCCCCATGCGTCGCCGTGCCGCCCTCTTGATCGGATTCGCCCTTGCCGCCACGGCTTGCTCCGCGACCACCGGTGAGATCGCCGCCACCGCCCCGGCGCCGACCACCGCTTCGACCGCGACGACTTCGACCTCAGGAGCACCGTCACCCGCCGCGGACCGCGCGGCCGGTCTGGCCTCGGGGGAAGGTCCACCTGGGCAGATCCTCGGCATTGGAGACGATTACTTCCCCCAGTTGGGCAACCCGGGCTACGACGTGGAGCACTACACGCTTGACCTCGTGTTCGATCCGGAAGAGACGGAATTGGGGGCGGTGGCCACGATCACGGCGACGGCGACGGCCGATCTGGACACGGTCAACCTCGACTTCAGCAGCCTCATCGTCTCTGCCGTCTTCGTGGATGGCGCGGCGGCCGCTTTCACCGCGATCGATGAGGAGCTGACAATCGCACCGGCGGCACCCATCGCCGCCGGGGAGGACTTCGTGATCGACGTCGAGTATTCGGGCAGTCCTCGGACCGCCGGCTCCGCCGCGGTGCCCTTCGGCGTCGGCTGGCAGACTGTGGGCAACCAGAACTACGTAGTTGCCGAACCGGATGCCGCCCACTCGTGGTTTCCGGCGAACGATCATCCTCTCGACAAGGCGACGTACACCTTCCGCATCAACGTCCCTGAGGATGTCGTCGCGGCCGCCAACGGCACTCTGGTCGACCGGCTCACCGACCTGGGGCGTGTCACCTGGGTATGGGAGCTCGATTCGCCGATGGCGTCGTATCTGGCCACCGTCGTCATCGGCGACTTCACAATCGTCGAAGACCCCGCGGCCGGTGCCGTCGCCGGAGTCCCCATCCGCCACGTGCTGCCCGCCGGAACGACGGTCACCGACTGGCCCGGCCTGGAGCGGCTGGGGGAAATGGTGGCGTTCCTGGCCGAGCTATTTGGCCCGTATCCCTTCGCCAACTACGGCATCGCCGTCGTCAACGGGTTCGGGGCAGCGCTCGAGAACCAGACGCTCTCCCTTTTCGATCGTAACGTGGCCCGGTCCTTCTACTTCGAAGACGTGCTGGTCCACGAGGCGGCCCACCAGTGGTTCGGCAACAGCGTCAGCCTCGGCCGGTGGGCCGACATCTGGCTCAATGAGGGTTTCGCCTCGTACGCCGAGTGGCTCTGGATCGAGCGGGAGGCAGGCCGCGACGCCATGGAGCGGGCAATCGCAGCAGAGCGCGCCGACTATGCGGTCGCGGGGCTAACGGCGCCCGGCGTCCCCCCGTCGTTCGACCTCTTCAACCGGGCCGTATATCGCGTCGGCGCGATGACGCTCCACGCGTTGCGCCTCACCGTCGGCGACGACGCCTTCTTCGACATCCTGCGGACCTACGCGGCGATGTTCGCCGATCAATCGGTGACAACTGCCGACTTCGTTGGGGTCGCCGAGACGATCTCCGGAGTCGAGCTCGACGAGTTGTTCGACGCGTGGCTCATCGATCCGAAGGTCCCGGAGTTCCCTGCGGCCGGCGGCTCCTAGCTGCAGTTCTGGACCACGATGCCGACGCGGTTGTGGGCATTGGCGTCGATCCCGCGCCACCAGCCCCGCACCCGGACCTCTTGTCCTGCGCGGTTGTAGCCGGTGGGAAGGGTGAAGGAACCGGCCGCCTGGACGCCGGCGGCGACGTCAACCGTTGTGCCCGACCCCGGCCACACAATCCTCTCGCCGCTGTTGTCGTCCTTGGTCAGAGCGACGTTCATCTGCTGCGTAGTCGGAGCACTGTTCTTCATCCACCAGCGCACTATCGGCGTGCCGCTACTGCAGTCCTGACCGGCAACAAAACTGGGACCGCGCGCCGGCTGCGGCAGGCCGGCTTCGCAGATCGAGGCCCGCATGAGGAGAGTGGGCGCGGCCGAGCCCGGCTGCCCAACCCAGCCGGCGACTACGGGTCTTGGATCGTTGACGCCGCCGCCGGGACTGAAGGTCCCCCACTTCGTCTGCCTGGCTCCGACCGACACATTGCTCACTCCGGTGGTGCCGTTGAACGTCACCTGGAGCGTCTGCGCCGTGGCGTTGTTGTTGGTGACGCGATAGCGGATGAACGCCCCGTTCTCTCCGCAGTCCGCCCCCGCGAGGAACATCGGCGCCGCGATACCTTCCGGAGGCGGCGCCGTGGTGGTCGTGGTTGTCGTGGGTGTTGTCGTCGTGGTCGTAGCCGGCGGACGGGTGGTAGTCGTGGTCGTAGTCGCCGGGGGACGGGTGGTGGAGCCCGGCGGGCTGGTCGTCGTCGCGCCGGGTGCCGTAGTTGCAGTACCGGAGCCGGCGATAGTGGTGGTTGTGTCGCCCGGCAGGGTTGTGGTGGTTGGGCCCGGAACCGTTGTGGTCGTCCCGTCGGCGAATGCGATTGTCGTCGCCACCTGGGGCACCGTTGCGGGATCCGCGCTCCCGGGGTCTGTCGTGGTCGCGGATTCCTGCGGCGCCGACCCGTCGACGCCTCCACTGGTCGGGGCTCCGGCCAAATCCCGGCCCCCAGGGCCACACAACGGCACCACCATTTGGGTCCACGTTTCGGCGACCCCGAACGACCCTTCCGCCCAGCCGCTCACCCGGATCTTGGATCCCGGCACGTAGTCGATTGGGATCTCACTGACGCCACCCGTCTGGGCGCCGGCAAACATCAGCTCGCTCACGCCGTCACCGGGCCAGATCGTCTCGCCGATGGTGCCGTCCTCATTGCTTATCGACACATACGTCAACCGGTGCTCGTCGGCGGTATTCGAAAGCCACCAGCGCACCAGAGGGATCTCATCGCGGCACTCGGTCCCCGCCATGAAGCCGGGCCCGGTGAAATCCGCCGCGGACGTCGTGACACAAGGATTGGGGGCAACGCTGATTGTGCTCACCGGCGCCGTGTCGTTACTAGCCCATCTGGCTTCGAGAACGACGGACTCGGCTGGACTTCCACTCCATTCGATGCGACCTCGTTTGCTCTTCCCCGCATCGACTCGAGTCGAGCCGATGGCCGGATGGCTGTCGATTGCCAGGGCGAGCATCTCGGCCCCGCCGGATTCGTTGGTCACCCGGTACTGAACGAAGGGTCCACCCTCGTCACAGTCGGAGCCGGCGAGCAGAAGAGGTCCCGGGACTTCATCGGCACTGGCCGACGGCGATGTAACGAGAACGACGGCGGTCCCCGCGAGGACTAGCCCCACCACGACGACCAGTCCGTATCGAATGCGCGAGTCGTAGCGGCGCACAGCCCTTCCCCACTATTGGCCCCAGGTCACAAGAGTTCGGACGGCCCGGCCGCCTCACCTGACGCGAATAATGATAAGTCGGCGCGGCCGGTACCCAAAGGCCGAATCCTCCAGGTTCGAAAGAACTAGACACATCGGCGGTCGGCTAGCGTCTGGGGCCATGAGCCCCAGCTCTCCTCAGCCGGCGCCACCGGCCGCACTTCCGGCCTTGGTCACGCCCTTCGACGGTGCCGGCCATCTGGAGGTAGCGGCCCACGAGCACAATATCGCAGTTCTCACCGAACGAGGGGTGACGGGCTTTCTCATCGCCGGCTCGACCGGAGAGGGCCCCTACCTGCTGCCGGGCGAACGGGCTTCCCTGTTGGCCGGCGCCCGCCGGCGAGCCCCGCAAGCCTTCTTGCTCTGTGGCATCGCCGCCCAATCCGTCGCCCAGGCGATACACCAGCTCGGCGAGCTGGATGAGGCCGACGCGGCGCTGGTGGTGACTCCCAACACGTACGCGCCGGATGGGGAACGGCAGGTCGTGTTCTACCGAGCCGTCGCCGACGCGGCCGCCAAGCCGGTCTGGCTGTACAACGTCCCGGCGGTCACCGGATACAACCTGCCGGTCGAGGCTGTCGTGGCGCTTGCCCGGCATCCCAACATCATCGGAATCAAGGACTCTTCCGGCATGCCGGAGCGAATCGACGAAATCCGGCAGAAGTGCCCGGAGAACTTCTTGATCTATGCCGGCGCTTCGCGGGCTCTCGCGGCGAGCCGCCGCTGCGGCGCAGACGGCGCGATCACCGCCTCCAGCAACTACGCGTTTCACTTGGTCGACGGTATCGTCGGTCGCTCCCCCGACAACGACGGCGTCGCCGGACTCCAAAGCGAGCTGACCGAGTTGGCCCGGTTCGTTGAAGCCCACGGTATCCCCGGCACGAAGACGGTGGCCACCCTCGTTGGTCTGATGGCGGGAGCGCCCCGATCCCCGCTGCTCCCGCTCGATCACGACACGGCATCAATGCTGCGAGGCGCAGTCGGCCCGTTCCTCGATCTGCCCGCTAGCTAGGCGGGTTTACAACGGAGCGTTCCGACACGCCTTCTGCGGGCCGCACATCGACCACTCCGGCAATGAATTCGCCGTTGGGAATGTCGACAGAGCGGCCTTCGGAGACCTCGACCCGGGTCGTCGACAGTCCGATCTCGACGATCCGCCCCTCCACGTCGCCGACCCGAATCCGATCTCCGTGGCTATAACGGTTGTGGACATGGCGTCCGGCGGCGATGTGGCGAGCTATCGCGACCGAGCCGAGGCCGACACCGAGTGCGACGGTGAGCGCGGTGCCAAACGCCAGGGCGCCGACGAGAATCAGAATGATGTCGGCGGATATGCCGACCTGCTGCAAAGCGATGACGACGCCAATACCGAGGATCATGCCCGATGCGATGAGGCGTGCCCGGCTTGCCAGGACGGGAGAGATCCGGCGCAGGCCCGTCTCGGCCAAGAGCCCGGCGATCCGTCCCAGCGCTTGCGCGATCACAACCACGATGATGGCGATCGCCACTCTCGGCACAGACTTGATGACGGAGCTCAACAGTTCGGACGCCTGGTCGGGATCGGCCATCACCAGCGCACCGACGACAAGCGTCGAGAAGACCAGCACGGGAACCAGTTGCCCGACGAGGTCGCGCCACCTGTCGCCGACCCGGCCGCGCAGCACTCTCCCGGCAATCCAGATCACGACTGCAATGCCGACTGCGGTGCCGGCCGCCACAATTCTGCTCTCGTCCATATCTCTACTCCGTGTCTTCAGGGACTTGTGGTGCGGACGCTGCTTCTTCGGTGCCCGCGGGACCCGCCGCTCCCGGACCATAGGTGAGCATGCCGCGACCCATCGCGGCTACAACGTCGGCGCCGAACTTGGCAACGTCGGCCACGAACTCGGCGAGACGGATCCGCTCCATGATCGGCTTGCTGAGGTCCTGAGTGAGCTCACCCTGCCACAGCTCCGCGAGGAACTCCTGACAGTCGTCACAGCCGGCGACATGCTCATCGAGCGTCGAGTCGAGACCGTCGACGAAGGCGAAAAGGAGCTCGTCTGAGGTTTCGCAGACTCTCACTGCCACTCCTCCATCGCCGCACGTAAAGCCCGCCGCGCCCGCAGAATCCGGGTGCGGACGGTATTGAGGGGGAGATCGAGCGTGTCCGATATCTCCTGATACGAGAGCGAGTCGTACTCGCGCAACACGAGCGGGCGCTTGAGATCATCGGGAAGCTCATCGATGGCGGCCCGCATGTGGGCTGCCATCGCCCCCAAAATGGTCTCCCTCTCGGGACCCTTCGAGGTCGCCGCCTCGGGGAGCTCCTCGGCCGGGTACTCCTTGCGCCGCTGAACGGCATTGAGGGCGAGATTGGTCGCGATCCGGTACAGCCAGCTGCGCACCGCGGCCTGGCCGCGAAAGTCCGGAAGGGCCTTGTAGGCCCTCACAAATGCATCTTGCGCCACATCCTGGGCAAGCACCGGATTCCTCACTACTCGCAGTGCGGCGCCATAGACGAAGTCCTGATGCCGCCGGATCAACTCCCCGAACGCCTCCAAATCGAACTCGACCGCGGCGACCAGCTCAACGTCGGTCATCTCCTCATAATCCGCAGAGCCCGGCGGCTGCGAACGGCCGCCACCGGCCGATGCTGCCCTCAATTCTGTACTCATCGCCGCAGCGCGATCACTTTCTCAGCTTGGACACCGCCATGTCCCCCGAGTTCCCGACAAATCCGGAAACGGCTGGATGTCGACCTGAACAATACGGTTTTCCCCGGGGACGGGCAGATATCGCCGAGAAATCCGGGAACTTCGCAACCTCGTCGGGGTCAGACAACCGAGATTCAAGATCCTTCGGGAGGTCGCACCACCTCCCGATTGGAAGGCGCTGGTCGTCTGTACCAACCCCCTCACGGATCCGCTCTGAAGACGCCATTATGACTTGAGGCCCGCTGCGTGCGGGCCGCAAGTCGACGAATTCAAATTCTTGAGGTAGCGTCCCTCCTTGTGTCGAAGCTAGGGATCAGATCAGAGCCAGACTCGGGGGAGCATCGAGTCGCGATCGTGCCCCAATCGGTACCCCAGCTGACGGAGCTCGAGTGGGATGTCGTCGTTGAGCGAGGCGCCGGCGACGCGGCCGGATTCCCCGACGACCAGTACGTAGCTGCCGGAGCGACTGTGGGCGATGCGGCTGGCATCGCGGCATGCAACATCGTGCTCGTGGTGTCGCCGCCAACGCCCGAGTTCATCGGCGAACTGTCTCGCGGTGCCATCGTTGCCGGTTTCCTCGAGCCGTACATCAATCGGGAGCTGATGGAGGCCTGCGTCACGGCCGGGGTCACCGCGATAGCCGTCGAGGCGATCCCGCGGACCACCCTGGCACAGTCGATGGACGCGCTGTCGTCGCAGACGAACATCGCCGGCTACGCCGCCGTGCTGCAGGCGTGCCAGGACGCCCCCAAGTTGATGCCGATGATGGTGACCGCGGCCGGCACCATCGCCCCGGGCCGGGTGTTGATCCTGGGAGTCGGCGTGGCCGGACTCCAGGCGATCGCCACCGCCAAACGCCTCGGAGCCGTCGTCCACGCCTACGACATCCGTCCCGAAACCGCCGAACAGGTCGAGAGCCTGGGCGCCAAGTTCGTGGCCGCCCCGACAGCAAGCGCCGACGCCGGTGGATACGCCGTCGAGGTCGAGGCCGACACTCAGGCTCGCCAGCACGAGGCGCTGGCCCCCTTTGTCGCCGAAGCCGACATCGTCATCACGACCGCCCAAATCCCCGGTCGGCCCGCTCCTCTACTCATCACCTCTGCGATGGTCGCCGCTATGCGCCCGGGAGCCGTCATCGTCGACATGGCGGCCGCCACGGGAGGCAACGTCGAGCCATCTCGGCCCGATGAGGTCGTCACGGTCGGTGGCGTTCGGATCCATGGTCCTACCAACCTGGCAGCGCACATGCCCGGCGACGCATCCCGGATGTACTCCCGCAACCTCGTCACCCTGCTGCAGCGGCTCCACGCCGAGGGAACAGAGAATCTCGCGACCGACGCCATCTTCGAAGAAGCGGCCGTCGTGATCCAAGGCGAGGCTCGCCATCCGCGAACCCGCTCCCTGCTCGGAATGGAGGACGCGTGAGCGAAGTCTTCATCTCTGGAATCGTCGTCTTCGTGCTGGCGGCATTCGTCGGCATGGAGGTGATCTCCAAGGTTCCGCCTACGCTGCACACTCCCCTCATGTCGGGAGCCAACGCCATCTCCGGCATAACGATCGTCGGTGCTCTGGCGGCGGCTTCCTTCCTGACCGACGGTATCGCCTCCACGGTGCTGGTCTTCTTGGCCGTGACGACGGCCACCATCAACGTCGTCGGTGGGTTCCTCGTAACCGATCGCATGCTCGAGATGTTCAAGAAGAAGCCGGTGAAGCGCGATGGTTGA
>CAMYJM010000143.1:6891-8457 GCA_947258635.1 uncultured Acidimicrobiaceae bacterium | reverse complement strand
ACATGGGTCGGTCCTCCCGTCGCAGACTCCGTACGATGGCGCGTATGGGCGGATTGGCAGCCACACTCGCTCCCGACCCGGAAACCCAAGTCGTCGCAGCCAGTGAGTACCGCGAGATGATGGCGGCGTTTGGCCGACTCGCCCTAGCCGACCAGGAGGTTTTGCGGCTTCGGTTGTGGGAGGAGCTCTCGGTCGCGGAAACTGCGACGGTTCTCCAGTGCACCGACAAGGCTGCATCGAAGCGTTACCAACGGGCGGTCTCTCGGCTCGCCCGTGCCACCGCTACGTCAGTAGTTCCACGGATAGGTCCCCACCTTGTACGCAGAGGAGGTGAGCGGTGAGCGACATGACATGCATCGAGGAGCGGTTCCGGATGGCGAACCCCATCCCTGACCCGGCCAATCCTCCATTAACTGCGGCTACTCCCGCTGCGGTTCTCCTCGACTTGGAGAAGAAGAGAGGGACCATGCAACCACGGGAGAACGCTTCGACTACGGCGCCGCCACCGAGACGCTGGAACGGACCGCTCGTCGCCGCAGCTGCCTTCGCCGCCGTGATCATCGTCGGTGTTGGCATCTTGCTGGCTTCGGGAGGCGACGACGAAGAGATCGTGGCAACGACGGTGACCACGCAGGCGCCGCCAACGACGGCAACTACGGCCGCCCCAACGACCACAACGGCCGCCACCACCACGCTGCCACCTCCGGCACTCACGGTCGAGGAGGCGTTTGCCGTCAGCGACGCCTACTTCGCTGCGTATGAGGCGGGCGATGTCGAGGCGATGATGGCGCTGTTCACGCCGGACGCAACGTACTCCGGCGGCATCGGGCCCTCGACCCGCGAGGAAAGGAGACAGCTGCTGGCGTACAAGGTTGCCGAGGGCACGGCGTTCACGGCGCGTGAGTGCAGTGTCTTCGCCGAGTCGGCAACGGACGTGACCCTGACGTGTCGGTACGGGCAACATGAATACCTAGCACAAGCCGTGAATGGCCCCGTCGTGCCGCACACGATGACGATGGTCGTGACACCGGCAGGTGTGACGCGGTTGGCCGATATCTTCGGCGACCCAAGCTTCAATACCGTATATACCCCGTTCGCCGCTTGGATGGCCGTCCATCACCCAGAAGACGCCGCCGCGGTCGAGTTCGGGAACTGGAGCTCGATCGAAGAAGCCGGAGAGACGGGCCTCCTCGTCGCCGAATACGCTGACGAGTGGGCGAGCTACCTCGAAGAGAACGGCTGCACTTTCGAGGAAAGCTGCTGAAGCGACCGCACTCGGTAGAACGCGGCCGGTATCAAGGACTTCCGTTAGCCGGACAACACGTATGGGGACCGGCAAAGCCGGTTCGCAGCATCAGAGAGCCTCCTCGTCTCGGTTGTGATGACACCCCGAATCTCCTACTCGGGACACAAGAGCGGGGAGGCTCCGCTCTTCATGGCATCACGATTGTGCGCATTCCAAGACGAGGTCCACCGCGCTTCTAAGCGGATTCGGCGACGAGGTCGCGGAGCGCGGCGAGTTCAGAAGCCGACTCGGGCTGTGCGAGGCTCGGGCAGTCACCCGTC
>CAMYJM010000143.1:0-6822 GCA_947258635.1 uncultured Acidimicrobiaceae bacterium | reverse complement strand
TTGCCAGCAACCCGCCAGGCCGCAGTCCTTGCAGTTGGTCCCGGGCAGAAGCTCATACACCGCCATCGGCGTCGCCCGGCGCCGAGTGGCGACGCTGGGTACGATCTCGGCGCGCCGCCGCCAGGTGCGGTTGACCAGATCCACCAGGCCGCCGACGAGGCGCTCAGCGTCGGCACCATCGGCGATATCGGCCACGGCTATCTCGCGGGCATGGAACGCAATCGAGTGCCCGTCATCCTCACACGTCAGTGACTTCGCTTCCGGCCAATAGCTGGCGTCCGGCAATATGGCATTGAGATAGGGCAGGACCGCCGCGATGTCGTCGGCCAGGTGAGCTTTGGCCACGAGCCGCGGAGAAGCCGGGTCACACGGCGGCGTGAGAACTTCGAGGTCGTAACTGCCGATCATCGGGTCGCTCCTGACCTCCAGCCTAGGCCTCCGTGGCAGCGCCTATCGCTCCCCCACAAACAGCCACGAACGCCGAACCAATATGGTCGACCCTTCGTTACCATTGGCTCAGCGCCCAAATTGGGGGAGATTCGCCCGAGCGGGTTCGGGCTTGGACAGGAGGGTTGATGATGCGACGCATCATCTGTTTGACCGTATTCACGATGGTCGTGTGGATGGTCCCGGCGGCGGCGTTGGCCGCGGCTCCATCGAACGACGACCTCGCCAACGCCACCCCGGTGGCGACGATTCCGTTCTCGGATTCCGTTTCCGTCGGCGAGGCGACCACCGAGCCGGACGAGCCAGTCGAGACGTGCGCTCCTTTTGGCAACACCGTTTGGTATGCGGTGACGCTCGACAGCGACAGCGAAGTCCGGATCGACACCGCAGGCTCCAATTACGACACCGCTTTGGCCGTGTGGGTCGGCTCGGGGTTCGACGACGCCACGCTGATCGCCTGCAACGACGACACCTTCGATTCGCTCGAGTCGGCTCTGACCTTCTCGGCCGCGGCCGGGACGACATACCTGGTTCAAGCCGGTGCCTTCTTCGAGGCGCCGCCGGACGCCACGCTGCAGATCTCCTTCGCCAAGCCGAAGCCCGGGGCCCGGCCGACAATCTCGCGTGACCAGTTCCGTGGGTCGATCGCCGAAGCGTTCGCCGAGTCCTTCGACGAGGCCACCCAGACTTTCAGTTTCCGGGGTGCCCAGGTGATCGACGGCACATCGAAGACGAAGGGCGCTCGCCCCGAGAGGTTCTCGGCGCTGTCGGTGAGCATGTTTGAGTCGAGCTTCGACGAGGTCACCGAGGTGTCCACCTTCACCGACTGGTTCGGATTCGCCGATTTGGAGCCTGGACAGTTCGCGATCGACAGAAGACTCTCCGCAGCCCATGTGATGACGAGCTTGACCCTGTTCGGCGTCACATGCGTGGATGACTTCATCAACGGCACGTTTGAGTGCACCGATCTCGGTACCGCCGAGACCACGGTGAACATCGAGTGGTCCGGCCAGGGGCCGGTGGTGCGCTCGACCTCCCGATCCACCGAGCAATTCGATGGATTCAGGCTGCGGTTCTCGGGGCGCTCAACGAGTCGTGAAGCCGCCGTGGCGGGCGGAGCCTTCGGCGACATGGACATCGACCTCACCGATAGCTTCGGAAGGCTCGCCCGCGACTCCAACGGCTCGTGGTTCTGGGTGGCCGCAGACGGCGGCTCCGGCTTCTTCGGGGCTGGCGCCGACTTCAGTAGCCAGCTGGAGGGCTCGGCACTGGAGGGGATCTCCTCGGTGATGTCCGAGCGGTTCACCGGCAGCTTCGCCGATGGCTTCCAGGAGAGCTTCGACGAGGAGACAGGAACCTACTCCTCCCGTCAAGTGTCGCTGGTGTCGGGCCGGAGCAAGCTCAAGGGTGAGCGCTGGGTGGCGATGGACCAGGTTTGGGTCTCGAGCTTCGAGGAGTCCTTCGACGAGGCGTCCCAGACGGCCACCTGGACAGACTGGTTCGGCGGCACCGAGCTGGCCCGGGATCAGTTCACGATCGAGCAGCGGCTCGGCGGCGCCACCGTCACCGCGACGGTGCCGCTGTTCGGCGAGACCTGCACATACTGGTTCGAGGAAGACCTGGTGGAGTGTGAGCCGATCGGTGAGACGAGTGTCGAGCTGGATGTCGTCTGGGTCGGTGACGGGCCGACATCGCGATCCTCGAGCAGCTTCCAGGAACGGGTAGACGGGACGATGGTCTCGTTCCGCGGTCGCTTCAGCGGCCGAGCGGCCGCAGTCTCCGGAGAGGTCACCGGCGACCTCGTGGGATGGAGCTTCGATGGTGCCTTCGGGCAGCTCGGGAGCCAGGCCAGCGGAAGCTGGTTCAAGAGCTAGCGAGACTCGAAATGGGGCGCTCGACCGATCCGGCGAGCGCCCCATCACCCCTCCGCCGAGATTCGATGCCCGACGGCTCGCGCCCCTAGAGTCGCGGCGTGGCGCGAACGATTGCCGAAGACCGTCGGGTCGACCGGGCGGAGCTGCTCAGCTTCATCCGTCCCCGGCACCACGGGATTCTCACCACCACACGTCGTGACGGGCGGCCCCAGATGTCGCCGGTCACGATGGGTCTGGATGATTCGGACCGGGTGGTCGTTTCCACGTATCCGGAGCGGGCCAAAGCCCACAACGTGCGGCACGACCCGGCCGTATCGGTGTGTGTGCTCTCGGACGACTTCGGCGGTGAATGGGTGCAGTTGTACGGCCGGGCCGAGGTACTAGATCTGCCGGGAGCGCTCGAGCCACTCGTTGAGTACTACCGGAACATTGCCGGGGAACATCCCGACTGGGACGAGTACCGCCAAGCGATGGTCGACCAGGGCAAGGTCATCATCCGGATGGCGATCGACTCGTGGGGACCGATCTCGCGGGGCGGTTTTCCGGCACGCCTGGTTGCAGACGACTGATTCGGTGCTGGGCCGCCCTCGGGTGCCGCCTCAACCCAGAACCGAGATCAGACGGCCGCCGCCATCGAAGACGAGCGACCGGTCGATCATCACGCCGACCTCGGTGCCTTGCGGCAGATCGAGCGACGCCATGGCGACCAATTCGCCACCAACGCGCACTCGCGTCACCGGCGTGCCACTCTCGAATGACATGGAGTCGACCGTCGCCCGCAGCCGCGAGTCGGGTTGCAGCCTCATGCTCTCAGGCCGGATTCCGACTCTGACCGTCTCGTTGACGTGCCGTCCCAACACCGGGGGCCAGGCTCGAATCCGGAAGCCATCACCGACCAACCAGTAGCCCTCAGCCGCGGCCTCCACCGCAGCGTGCAGGAAGCTCACCGGACCGGTCAGCCAGGCAATGTGGGTGGTTGCCGGCGCCGCATACAGCTCCCCCGGCTCCCCGATCTGCAGGATCGCTCCGCCCTCCATGGCAACCATCCGATCGGCCATATAGACCGCTTCGGCCGGATCATTGGTTGCGTAGACCGTGGTGACGCCATAGCCGCGCTGCAACTCGCGGAGCTCCCTGCGGAGGCGGACCCGGTTCGGAGCATCGAGGTGGGCCATTGGCTCGTCCATGAGCAGCAGGCGCGGAACGCGCACCATCGCCCGGGCGATCTGCGCCAGCTGGGCGTGGCCCGCCGAGAGCTCGCGCGGCCACCGATCGAGCATATCTTCGATGCCGAGAGAGCGGGCCTCGGCGGTCACCCGGGTGTTGATGATGTCGCGCCGCATCGACCTGATCCTCAGCGGGAAGCCGACGTTGCGCCGAACTCGGTGTGTGGGAAACAGGGTGTTCGACTCGAAAACCATTCCTACGTCCCTTTGGGCCACTGGAACCTCGGTCACATCCTCGTCATCGAAGAACACCGACCCGGCACTGATTTTGTCGAGGCCGGCAATCGCTCTGATGAGCGACGTCTTTCCCGCTCCAGAAGGTCCCACCAACACCACCAACTCCCCTTGGGCGACGTGAAGGGAAACGTTGCTCAGCACCGTCGTGTCACCGACGGCACGAGATACGGATGTGAGGGTTATCGATGCCACTGCTGCTCCGTGGGGCACGCCGCGGGCCGGGGTGCCTCATCGAAGTCTGGCACGCAGGCGGCCCCGTTATCAGACGGCGCGCCCAAAACGGGACCCGGCGACGTGTCATCATGGCGCCGTGGTCACCGTTCCGCCTCCCGATTCCGAGGTCCCCGCCCTCGAGGTCTTGCTCGGCCCGGACGCCGCCGAGGTGCTGCACGCCGTCGTGTCGCCGATCGGCGGCACGGTGGAGGAGGCGCGCCCATCTCAGGTGCGCTATGTCCCGGGGAAATCGGTCACCGTCCAATATCGCGTGACCGCCCGCGATGCCTCTGGGGCAGCGACCAAAGCCATGATGGTCGCGGCCTCCGGGTTGGCGACTCCCGAAGGCACCACGATCCTCGAATCCGGGGATATCCGCATTGCGGTTTGGCGCTTCCCGGACGATCCCTTCCTACCCGGCCTGGCCCCGGCCAGCGATCCGCCGCGCACCGCCGAGTTACTGACGCGCCTCGGAATCCCCACCGACACCGTGCGGATTCGAACCCGCGCCTATCGGGCCGGGCGCCGCGCCGTCCTCCAGGCCGGAAGTGACGAAGGAGCCATCTACATCAAGGTCCTGCGGCCCGACCGGATCGCCGCCCTGCAGCGGCTCCACATCGGGCTGGCCCCCCACCTCCCGATTCCCCAGAGCCTCGGGTGGTCACAACAGCTCGGCATCGTCGCCATGCAGGCTCTCGGCGGGACTACGCTGCGCCACTCCCTCGAGGGTGGTGCCGTGGCGTTGCCCTCACCGCAGGCGCTCCACGAACTGCTCGACCGATTCCCCGAACCACCCCCGCGAGCGAAGGTCGTCCGCGGCGCATATCAGCGGGCCGCTGAGCACGCCCGACTGCTCTGTGCAGTTCTCCCAACGGCATCCGGCCAGCTCGACGCGATCGTCGCCGGAGTCTCGCTGGTCGACGACCGCGAGCCCCCGGCGGCGGTTCATGGCGACTTCCACACCTCTCAAGTGCTCATCGAAGACGGTCGTATCGTCGGCCTGGTGGACGTGGACACCGCCGGCGTCGGGCACCGGGCCGACGATCTGGCCACCGTCATCGGCCAGCTCGCAACGGTCGGCTCGGCCGCTCAGAGCCCGGCACCCATCGACCAATACGGAGCCCTGCTGCTGGAGGACTTCGAGCGACGCACCGACCCGGTTATGCTACGCCGCAGAGTGGCCGGAGTCATCCTCGGTCTGGCCACGGGGCCTTTCCGGGTCTTGCTCCCCGACTGGCCCGAGGCCACCCAACGACGCCTCGATCTGGCGCAGATGTGGCTCGATTCCGCCTATTCAATGAAAAGGTCGGTCAACCCGTAACCCAATCCGGGTCTGTTGCGGTTACAAGGCCAAAGGCGAACAAAGATTTGGCGGCCTCTTGGGTGGCTCACCGTTCCGCTTGATCCGGACGACCGGAGCTGCGGGACGATGACCAGGACCAGGACCCAAGAGGCCAAGACGCTGAGGGAAACCTCGCTCAGGTCGCCCGCCGCGGTACCGCCTCACGGGGGATGATTTGCGTCTGGGACAGCGCGGTACCGCGGCCGGGTGAACGGAATTCGTCGGAGGCGCGACGCGTTCGGTCCGAGATGCTGCGGATGCCCCGTCACTTATGAGTCGCTTAGCGCTCAGCTAACCGAAGGTGCGCGACGATGGCCCAGCACAATCACGGAAGACACCCCCTTGCGGAGCTGAAAGGATCTCGAGAATGACAATCAGGAAGCCATGGAAGGTCGTTGGTGGCACGTTGGCCGCTGCAGTGACCCTCGGTAGCACCGCTGCCGTAGCCCAGAGCGGCAATGCCATGCCGGACACCATCGATCTCGACGATGTCGTCACCATCGACCAGGTGACGGAGACCACCATCGCCTCACTGTTCTCCGAGACGCCGACGATCACCCTCGACGATTCGATCGCATCCGTCTCCGACGGGCTCGGGGACGAAACGGCCGACGACAACGACTCCCTCAACAGCCCGTCCGTCGAGAGCCCCGACGACACCGCCGACGATGACGAGTCGCCCGACGATTCCCCCGACTCGGACGACTCAGACGACTAGAGCGAGGGGCTGAACCCCGGCACCTCGCATCTCGGCATCACTCCCGGACCCCTCTGCCGGGAGTGATGCGCGTTCGGAAGTCGTTTTCTCCGCGAGCTTGACGGTGGCCGGGAATCCCCTTCACGCATCCGCCCGGAGGGGACTCGGCGGCCCTTCCAAGCGGACATTCCCTGTCGTACACTCGCAATAGCCTGCACAAGGGGGCCGACGATGGGGACCGTATTCGTCTCTTACCGGCGCGCTGACAGTTCCGGGTGGGCTGGACGGCTCAGCGACCATCTCTCGCTACGTTTCGGCCGGGATTTGGTCTTTCAGGATGTGGAAGATCTCGAACCGGGCACCGACTGGAGATCGGCCATCGCAGAGGAGATCACCGCCTGTGAGGCTTTCCTGGCGGTAATCGGCCCAATGTGGCTCGAGCTGGCTGATGATGAAGGTCACTGTCGCATCGCGCTCGACGAGGACGTGCTCCGTGGCGAGTTTCAGGCGGCAATTGACAATGACCGGACCTTGGTTCCGGTGCTAGTCGGTGGGGCGGTTATGCCGGCGGAAGGCCAACTGCCTGCTTCGATCAGTGCGCTGGCCGGCAGGCAGGCTGTAGCCCTGCGGGACGAGAGCTGGACGGCGGATGTCCAGGAGCTCATCGAACAGTTGCGCAAGCTGGTATTGCCGACCCGGCGCACCATGACCCTCAATGCGGCCCAGCGCGAGCTGTACGAGCTCCAGAAGCGATTCTTCGACGCCCTGGAACGTGACCGCGACCCG
>CAMYJM010000142.1 GCA_947258635.1 uncultured Acidimicrobiaceae bacterium | reverse complement strand
CGACGCCTCGGGTGCCGTCGTGATCCCGGAGCTCCAGATACGAGAGGTGCTCGAAGGGGCCCTCGCGGTTCAGCAAGAGGATGTGACGGCGATGAGCGCAATCCAGACTGAGGACCCGGCTACGGCCGGCGGCGATCACCAGAAGTCGGAATTCACAGCCGTATGGCCGAGGTCGACGGTGTGCCGAGCGACGGCGGAACCGTTGCGCACTCCCTCCGGGTAGGTTTGAAAGCAAGCAACCAGGAGAGCACATGCGGAGATCTCTGGCTTTCATCATTGTGAACGTGCTGGCATTGCTGGTCGCCACGCTTCCGGCGAGCGCAGTGCCGCAACTGCCCGACAAGCATCCGGTGGCCGTCGGCACGAACGGGGCGGTCGCCACCGTCGATCCCCTGGCAACGGACGCCGGCCTGGCCATTCTCAGACGGGGAGGCAATGCCGTCGATGCGGCCGTCGCCGCAGCCGCCGTGCTCGGCGTCACCGAGCCGTATTCGGCGGGCATCGGCGGCGGTGGCTTCATGGTCATCTACCTGGCCGAGAGCGGGGAAGTCGTCACCATCGATGGGCGCGAGGAGGCGCCGAGCGATCCCGACTTCGACAGGGATGTCTTCCTCGAAGGGGGCGTGCCGATCCCGTTCTTTCCTGAGCGCGTCACGAGTGGTTTGGCAGTGGGTGTGCCCGGCACATTTGCGACCTGGGTCGATGCACTGGAGCGATACGGCACCATCACCATTGCCCAGGCGCTCCAGCCGGGCCGCGTTGTCGCCCAGCGGGGTTTCGTCGTCGACGAGACCTTTGCCGGCCAGACTGCCGGGAACCTCCCTCGATTTCGCGTGATCACTTCGACCGCCGACACGTTCCTCGTCGACGGCGAGGTGCCCGAGGTCGGATCGGTCTTTCGCAACGAGGACTTGGCGCGCACCTACCACAAGCTGCAGCGTGAGGGGCTTGCCGGCTTCTACGGCGGCGACCTTGCCGCGGAGATCGTGGCGGCCGTCCAGGATCCTCCGGTCATCGATGATCCGCCGTTCCCCGTGCGTCCCGGCCTGATGGTCGTCGGCGACATCGAGCAGTACCAGGTGTTGCATCCGGATCCCACCATGGTCGAGTACCGCGGCCTTGAAGTGTTCGGGATGGGCCCGCCGTCCAGCGGCGGGATCACGGTTGGCGAGAGCTTGAACATCGGTGAGAACTTCCCGCTCGACGCCGTTGATGATGTGACGTTCCAGCACCATGTTCTCGAAGCAACGGCCCTGGCCTTTGCCGACCGCAATGCCTACATCGGTGATGACCGGCCGCAGTACAACTACGTGCCCACCGCGGGGCTCCTGTCCCAAGGGTTCGCCGACGAACGCGCCGCGCTCATCGACCCGCTCGCGGCGGCCGCGAAGCCGGTGGCGCCCGGTGACCCCTGCGACGAGGACGGCAGTGTGCTGTGCGTTCCCAACGCCGCCGCGCTGGCGATGTCGGGTTCGTCGACCACACACCTGGTCACGGCCGACAAATGGGGCAACGTCGTCTCCTATACGCTGACCATTGAGACCACCGGGGGCAGTGCGATTACCGTGCCCGGACGAGGGTTTCTCCTCAACAACGAGCTGACCGACTTCAACTCCACGGGAGACGGCCCCAACCTGGCGGCGCCGGGCAAGCGGCCCCGAAGCTCGATGAGTCCGACCATCGTTCTCGCCGACGGGGAGCCTTTCTTGGCCGTCGGCACTCCAGGTGGATCGACGATCATCACGACCGTGGTGGAGATACTCCACAATCGAATCGACCGCGGCATGAGCCTCCCCGAGGCGATCGCGGCTCCAAGAGCCACGCAGCGCAATACCTCGACGGTCGGGGCAGAGGCGGCCTACCGCGACCTATACGAGGCTGGCCTGACGTCACTCGGTCACGCTTTCAGCGGCCGGAGTGAGATCGGTGCTGCCACCGGCCTCGAGTTCCTTCCCGACGGTCGGCTGCTGGCGGCGGCAGAGCCGGTGCGCCGTGGAGGTGGCGATGCCGGCGTGGTGAGAGCAGACGACTGAGGAGCGAGGACGCGTCCGAGAGCCCCGACGGCGCAACGCAGGCGACGGGAGGCGCCCGGAGCGGTAGCTCTGATCTCCTCTGCGCTGCGGGGGCGGACGGCTTCGCTCCTGGTCGAGATGGGTCGCTGCCGGCGGCGAAAGGGCCGCCGCCACTCGTTGTACCTGCCCCTAGTTTTGCAGTTCTTGCTAAAGTAGCGGCATGTCGGTTGAACTGTATGACCCGGTGGCGAACCCCTACGCTCCCGGAGCCGGGACTCCGCCACCGGCATTGGTGGGCCGCGATGGGGTGATAGACATTGCCGAGATTGCTCTGCGGCGACTGAAGTCGGCCCGCGCCAGCCAGCAGATGCTCATCACCGGATTGCGCGGCGTAGGCAAGACGGTGCTTTTGGGCAAGCTGGCGGCACTCGCCGAGCGTATCGGCTACCGGGTCATCCGGGTGGAAGCCCTCGGGGGTGATGACACGATTCACAGCCTTCTTCGCCAGGCCCGCCGCATCGTCGAAGAGCTCGACGGAGGTGCCAGGGTCGGCCGGGCACTGCGCTCGATCGAGTCCGTGTCGCTCACGGTCGCCGGCACCGGGGTCGCCATCGAGCGGCAGGCGGGCCGCGCCGACCGGGAGGCCCTGAGCGACGTCGTCACCGACGTGGCGGCCGCCGCCGCCGAGGAGGATCTCGGCGTGATGCTGGCCCTCGACGAGGCCCAAATGCTCGACGGCCACGATCTGCGGCGGCTCCTCGCCGGAGTCCATCGGTGCGGCCAGGATGGCCTGCCGCTGTACTGCCTTCTCGCCGGGCTCCCCAATCTCGTAGGGGGCGTCGCCAAGGCGGCCACGTACGCCGAGCGCATGTTCACGGTCGCCGATCTCGGACCGCTCTCGCCGGACCAGGTGGTGCAGGCGATCGTTGAACCTGCGGAGGAGATCGGCGTCTCCTGGGCGGCGGAGGCTGCCGAGCAGATCGTCGACCTCTCCGACGGTTTCCCGTTCTTCGTCCAGACTTGGGCGTACCACACGTGGAACGCCGCGATCGATGAGCCGATTTCGGCGGCGGATGTCGAACGGGCCGCGCCGAATGCGCGTCACGCCCTCGACTCCTCGTTCTTCGCCGCCCGGATAGCCCGCATCCCGGCTTCGGAAGTCGCCTATGTGCGGGCACTGGCGTCGCTCGGCGCCGGACCGCACAGGTCGGGCGAAGTGGCCGCGGCCGCGGGCAAGTCGACGTCTCAAGTGGCCGCCTTCCGCGATCGGCTGATCGCCGAGGGGGTGATCTACGCTCCGCGCTATGGCTGGGTGGAGTTCGCCATTCCCCACTTCGACAGATACGTCCGCAGGATGGTGCCCGGGTTCCCCTGAGTACGACGGTTGACATCCTGGGGCGCCGGCGGCACCGTAGTGGGTGTGAAGCGCGGTGTCCCGGCTCTCGTCCTCATGGTGGCCCTGAGCGGGTGTGCAGGCGGCCGGTCAGGTGAGCCCTCGGCTCCCACAGCGTCTGCCACCACAACGGGGATCACCGCATCGTCTGTCGCCCCCGCCGGCGCGCCGGACCCGACCGTTGCCACCTCGGGCCCGTCGCCCGCCGCGGCGACCCCCGCCGACGATCGAGTCGAGCACCGCAACGAGATGGTGGATCGCCAGATCGTTGCCCGCCTCATCTCCGATTCAGCCACCATCGCGGCGATGCAGGTGGTGCCGCGGCATTTGTTCGTGCCGGCCGAGTACGCCGATCAGGGCTACGACGACCACCCGCTACCGATCGGCCACGGCCAGACCATCTCCCAGCCATATATCGTCGCGCTGATGACGGAGGCCCTCGGTATCCGGCCGGGTGACCGGGTGTTGGAGATCGGCACCGGCTCGGGCTACCAGGCTGCAGTGCTCGCGGAGATGGGGGTCGAGGTCTACACCATCGAGATCATCGAGGAGCTGGCGACGGCAGCGGACGAACGGCTCCGGCTGCTCGGATATGACGTGGCGACGCGCCATGGCGACGGCTATTTCGGCTGGGAGGAGAACGCCCCCTTCGACGCCGTCATCGTGACCGCGGCCCCCGACCACCTGCCGCAGCCGTTGGTCGACCAATTGGGACCGGGGGGCCGCCTCGTGATCCCGATAGGGCCTATTGGAGCCGTGCAGACGCTGTGGCGATTCCAACTAGACAGCGACGGCGAGGTGACCGGCCAGAACCTGGGCGCGGTTCGGTTCGTGCCTTTTACCCGCGCCGAGGAGTGACGGCCTCGTCCGCGGCCTCGCCGGCGAGAAAGGCGACGGCTGCGTAGCAGGCCGCGCCCACGATCACTACCGGTTCGAATCCCCAAGTGAGCGTGAGCAGTGCCGAGGCCGCCCCGGCGATCACCGACACGGTTCCATTGATACCCCACGCCCACGGCACGAGATGCGGCGCCACCCGCTCCAGCCGGGCCAAGCCTTTGGGAAACATGATGCCCATGAGGAACCCGAGGGGGACGAGAGCAATGGCACCGATCCCCATGCGGACGACGAGTGGTAGTGGAAGCAGGGCCCCGGTCGCCCAACTCAGGAGCCGTGGGTAGACGACGGCCGCCCCCGCCAGGGCCACGGCGGCGAGCCGCCACCGCACCAAATGAGACAGCATGCTGCCGGCGCCGGCCGACAGCAGAATGGCAAACAGAACAACGGCCAGGGCAGTCGTCGGACGGCCCACCAGAAGGATGTACTTCTGGACGATGGGCAGCTCGACGAGGAGAAACGCCAGTCCAAGCAGGCCGAAGTACGCCACCGTCCAGAGACGCACGCCGGGGGCTCCGCCGCCGGCTCGCCGCCGTGCCATCAGCAGCAGCGGCCCCAGAATCAGCAGGGCGGCCCCGAGAACCGAGAGGCCCAGAAACGCCAACAAGACGAAGTACCCGGCTCCGCCGAATGGCTGCCAGGTGCGCCCGATCGTGTCGAGGACATCCGACGCCTGCGCCCACTTGAAGAAGTGGGTGAAGAAGGGCCGGTTGTCCCCGGGGGGCGCGATGTCGAAGTCATACGATCGATACACCTCGTCGGGATCTGCCAGCACCCGGGCGGCCAATTCCCCGTATTGATCGACCGGCAGCACGTTGTACTCGTTCGAGGGGCCCCGACCGGGCGCCGCGATCACGTCGAACCTCTCGCCAGCCGCGAACTCAGCCACCATGGCGACATCGGCGGCGGTGAAACCGTCGAGCTTGACCATCACGAGCCCCGTGGCGTAGCTCCGCAGGGCGATGAGCGCCTTCTCCGGATCCCCCCCGGCCCGCTGCACCGCTCCGGCCGCCAGGCCGAACAGGCGAATCGTCTCGCTCGGCGGCGTCTGCAGCCACCGCATCGCCGACAGAATGCCGCCCGGAGCCAGCAGGGACAGATAGCCGTCGAAGGCTTCGGCGGTCAACATGTAGTCCTCGGCGAGGCTGTACGCCCCGGAAGTCACCGGTCGATACGGCGCACCGAGCGCGACATCGACGACATCGAAGCGACGGCCGGTGCGCTCCACGAACGAGCGGGGCTCCTCGATCACGACCTCGACGCGGGGGTCGCGGTAGGCCGGGACCTCCGCCCGGCGGGCCGCTTCCAGCGCAGGTCCATGGCCCTCCACCGCCGTGACCGTGCCGGCGCCGGTAGCGAGCGCGATCAACACGTCGAGACCGCCCCGGGGCTCGAGGACCAGGACGTCACCGCCCGGGTGCAGGGAGAACGCGATCGAGTTGAGGACGTGCGGCGCAAAGGCCGCATCACGCGGGTCGACGAGGGGAGCGGGGCTCAGGTCGTCACCGTCGAAGGTGATCCCGTCTTGCGGTGGCGGTGTCCCGCCCCAGGCGAAGCTCAGCCCAGGCACGGAACGGATGCCGCCGCTGACAATATGGTCCACCCGGGCCGAGGACTCCCAAGTGGAGTCCACCACCTCTGCGCCGGGATAGCGAAGCGCCGCGCTGAGATCCTTGTAGGGGGAGAGCCGGGGGTCCAGCGCCCCAAGACTCGCAACGGCGGCGATGACGGCACCGATGGTGAGCGCGCCCAGGCTCACGAGCACAGCCCGTGACGGGAAACTCGCAATCGACGCGAACGCGATCGCAGCCGCCACGCCGAGAAACGACGCCACCGCGATCACTGCGACGCCGCCGATCAGCGGCAAGGTGCCGATGGCGACAACGCATCCCAGCCCGGCCCCGATGAGGTTCGCTCCGTACACCCGGGCGGAGGAGATTGGAACCGGTTGATCCCAACCCGACAACAGCGCCGCGGTGACCAGTCCGCCGAAGAAGAACGGGACGGCCAGCGCCAGGTAGTAGGCGATCAGGAAGAAGACCTGCCGCCCGTCCCACGCGATTGCGAACGAATCGAACGGAATCGAATTCGTGACCGCATACGCGCCGAGAGTGGTGACACCCTGAGCCAGGGCCAGCAGTGCCCATCGCCGGGACCCGCCGCGCCCAACCGCCGGGAAGGCCGCCAGCACCGAACCGCTGGCCCCAAACCCCAGCAAGGCAAGGCTGACGGTGAGGAAGGCGAAGTGGTAGAACTGCGTCAGCGAGAACAGGCGGGTCAGGACTATCTCGAAGACCAGCACGCCTGCTGCCGAGCAGCCAACGCCGATCAGGCTGACCGCTTCCATTCTCCGGTGCATGGCTTCAGCTTGCCACGTAACCGAGCCCGCGAGCCGGTCGAACGATACGGCGCGTGGGCGAGCAGGAGGGCCTTCGAGCTACTCCCAGCTGAGTCCGGCCCAAGTGTCGCCGCTCCAGGAGGCCCCGCTCCAGGAGGCCCCGCTCCAGGAGGCGCCGCTCCAGGAGGCGCCGC
>CAMYJM010000141.1 GCA_947258635.1 uncultured Acidimicrobiaceae bacterium | reverse complement strand
CATTGCTGTTGACGATCTGTCCCAGCAACAGCTCGGTACCGACCGCGATGATCTCGACGGTGAAGCCCATAGCGGGAGACTAGGAGAATGGACGCGGTCGCCCGGTCAATACCGTGCTTGGTGTCTCCCGCCCTTAGACGCGAGCGGGCACCAAGGATCTGGAATCAGACCGCAGCCGATGGGCCGTGGTCGTGTTCTGAGATCCCCTTGCTGAGAACCGTCCGACATGTCACGCGGATCGGCGCCGTCCGACCCGTATCAACGGACGACGTGGTTCGGCGCCAAGCGCCAGGCCACACTTGCTTAGTCAGATCTACGGCACATAGTCGTAGGGATCGCAAGGACGACGACAGAACGTGACGTCCCGGAAGGGCTCCGGATTGGGTGTCAGGATCGTGTCCGTCGCCGGATCGTAGATCAGCTCCCACCCCGGCCCGAAGTTGAACACTGCTCCCTCCAGTGGGCCCTCCAAGCACCGCGCGTTGAAAGATGCGCCGATGAACTCGTTGTCACCAACCTCCTCGAATGTGCCCCAGGTACGGGTGCGGTAGCCCTCGCAAGGGAAGGTCCCTGAGTCGATGCCGTTCCAACGGCCGCTCGCAGTGAACGTTACGTGCCAGTAGCTCCCCTCGACATCGATAGCCACAAACGCTCCCTTGAGGTCGGAGGGGGCTCCAGCGCCGGCCGGAGCGACGGTGAGGCTCGCAGCTAGCCCCAGTGAAAGGAGAAGGGTGATTCCGTATCGGCGGACGTTGAGCACAGCAGTACCTCCTACATTGCTGCACCACACACAAACCGTACCGAAGGCGTCCTTCGTTTGGCAGCCATCAATCCCAACCAGCCAAGACGGGTCACTCCGGCTGCCGAGGCGGATTCGTTTGCAGCGTAAAGACGTCGGGACGGGAGTAATGGCCGACCGGGTCGAAGTCGAGCCTGGCCTCAGTGATGGCTCGCAAGTCCACCGTTGCCGTGACTATGGCCTCCTGCCCGTACGAGGGCCCGGCGAGCACCTCACCGAGCGGCCCGATGATGCACGATCCGCCCCGGGTCGTGAAGGGCGTGGCGGGGTCGTCTCGCGCCGGATAGTCGGCCGGGTAATCCTCCTCTGACGTGTACTGGTTACAGGAGACGACGAAGCAGCGGCCCTCGAGAGCGACGTGGCGCATCGTGGCGATCCACTCATCGCGGGCATCGGCGGTGGGGGCGACGTAGATCTCGGTTCCCCGGCTGTACAACCAGGTTCGGTAGAGAGGCATGTAGCTCTCCCAGCAGATCGCGGTTCCGATCCGCCCCACGGGTGTCTCGGTGATGGGCATCGTCGTTCCGTCGCCTTGCCCCCACATGATGCGTTCGGCCGCCGTTGGCATGAGTTTGCGGTGCTTGACGACGAGCCCTTGCGTGGGCTCAACCGTGAGAGCGGTGCAGTAGAGAGTGCCGCCGCTGCGCTCGATGACGCCGACGACAAGAGTGGCCGAGGTCTCTGTCGCCAGTTCGCCAAGGGTGGCAGTGACCGGCCCGGGAACATCGACCGAGCTCTCCCAGCAGCGGGCGAACCAGTCTCGGCCCTCGGGGGTTCGGGAGCCGACGGTGGCGCCGAAGGTGAGCCCGCGAGGGTATCCGGATAGGAATGCCTCGGGGAACACGATGAGGTCGGCGCCGTCGCCGGCGGCCTGCCGGGTGAGTGTCTGGAGCTTCTCGAGGCTGGCATCGAGTTCGAAGGCGACGGAGGCGGCCTGCACGGCGGCGACATTCACGGAACGGCCCGCTTTGACTGCTGCGGAGATCATCGTTGGCTTCTATGACGTCGAGATCGGTGAGTCAGTCCAGCGTACCCGGCGAGGGCAGCCGGCACGACCTCCCGGCACCGCCGACAATGGCCGCGCGCCTCAGCCGGCACCGTCCCGTTCCGCCGCCCAGGGCGCCAGGGTCATATCGGGCCCGACTGCAGTCCTCGCCACCGAGACCACCGTTGCCAGCACGGAGACGGCAACGGCACCGAGCACGATGAGCATCACGAGCAGCTGCAGGATGACGGCATCGAGCGGTTCGACTCCGGCGAGGAGCAGGCCCGTCATCGCCCCCGGCAGTGCGATCAGCCCCACCACCTTGGTGCGCTCGATGTGGGGCACCAGCGCCAGGCGGGCCGACTGCGGCGTGACATAGCGCACTATGTGGGGCCGCTGCATGCCGAGTGCGAGCAGCGCCTCTATCTCGCCGGGACGGCTGCGCACCAACGACACGGTCTGGGCGACGCCGCCAACGGCCGACGGCATGGCGTTGCCCAGGGTGATTCCCACGACCACCACGAGCCGCACGGGCTCGAGCTCGAGCACGTCGAAACCAAATACCACGACGACACTGAGGACGGCCGACCCGGCGACCGCGGCGATGGCAGGAAGGGTGATGCCCGGCACGCGGGGGGCTCGCCGCAGGATGACCCCGACCGACACCGAGCTCATGGCCGCCACCCAGAGCCAGGCCCACAGTTGCGCCAGCGAGGATTCGAAGATCAGCCGGAACAGCACGCCGACGGCGATCAGCTGGACGGTCGCCCTGATTGCCGCCCAAACGATCGACCGCTCGACGCCGACCCGGAGCCGCAGCGAGATCACAACGGCGATGAGGATGAGCGCCAGCGCCGCCAAGATCACTGGGATCGCCGACAGCCCGAATGTGCCGTCCGGGTTCACGCCTTCAGCCGATCACTTCCGCCACGAGGTCGGTTCCATAGCCACCCGTGATCTTGCCGGTGACCCACTCCCCCGGATGGCCCCGGTCGAGCAGCACGACCCCGTCGATTTCCGGCGCCTGCCGATAGGAGCGGCCGACCGGCTGGCCATCTTCGACCTGATCGACGAGGATCTCGAACTCCCGGCCCACCTGCGCCAGGTTCCGCGAAGTGGTGATGTCGTCCTGGATCGTGTGCACGTAGCGGAGCCGCTCGGCCACGGCGTCCTCGTCCACCTGGCCGGCGAGGTGGGCGGCCGGGGTGCCCTCCTCGGGAGAGAATGGGAAGAAGCCCGCCCAGTCGAGCCGGGCGGCCTGAAGGAACTCGGCGAGGGCCTCGACGTGTTCCTCCGTCTCTCCGGGAAAGCCGACGATGAAGCTCGATCGCAGGGCCGCCTGCGGGGCAGCCGACCGAATCGATTCGATGAGGGCGAGGTGCCGCTCGCCGCTGCCGGAACGCTTCATTGCCCGCAGCAGGTCGGCCGAGGAGTGTTGCAGCGACAGGTCGAAGTAGTCCGCGATCACCGGGTTGGCCGCCATCTCCTCGATCAAGGCCGGTCGGATCTCACGGGGATAGAGGTAGTAGAGACGGAGCCGGCGCAGCCCGTCGATATCGCAGACGAAGCGCAGCAGATCGACGATACCCCCCTCGCCGGTGTCGGCGAGGTCGCGGCCGTACGCCGCCAGATCCTGCGCCACGAGAACGACCTCGCCGACACCGGCGGCGGTCAGCTCGGCGATCTCCGTGCGGATGTTCCCGGGTGACCGCGACTCTTGCTTACCGCGAAAGAGTGGGATGGCACAGAAAGTGCAGCCCTTGTCGCAGCCTTCGGCGATCTTCACGTACGCGTACGGCGTGGTCGGCGTCGGCCGGGCAGTTCGCCGGAGAATGTCCATGTTGGTAGTCGGCGCCGCGGTGATCCGCAGCGGCTGCCAATCGGTCAGGTGATCCAACTTCCCGACCAGCTCGGGATAGCGGTCCAGCCCCACAACGGCGTCGGCTTCGGGGAGCGCCTCGACGAGTTCGGTCTCGTAGCGCTGGGCCATACAACCCATCACTACGAGCTTGGCGTCGGACCGCTTGGCCGCGGCCATCTCCAGGATCACGCCGATCGACTCCTCACGGGCAGCCTCGATGAAGGCACAAGTGTTGACCATGACGACATCGGCGTCCTCGGGCGAAGCCGCGTGGCGGTACCCGGCCTCGTCGATCATCGACGTGACCTTGTCGGAGTCGACTTGGTTCTTGGAGCACCCGAGAGTCTCGAGCCAAACGGTGGGGCCGGAAGTCATCGCGCCGGAGTCTACGGGGTACCGCGCGGCGTCATCCGCGACAGGTGCAGCCGTGGTCCGGGCGGTCGGCGAGTCGCGGCGTTGACATCTGATGTGGAACGTTCCCCCGCCGGGCCGCCCCGGCCGCTTCAGCTCCGCCCGGCGGCCACCGTCTCGATCACGGCGCGAACTTCGGCTACGTCGGCCCCGATCACGGTGACGTGACGGGCCCGTTCCTCCAGGCCCGCGAACTCGGCCGGGCGGGGCGGCGGCTGCCCGAGGGCTTCGACGATGGTCGCGCCGAACTTGGCGGCCTGAGCCGTCTCCAGGCAGATCAGCGGTCCCGAGGTGCGCCGGGCCCGGCCGACCCACACGCCGTCGGCCGTATGCGGGTCGATGACGATGCCGTCCTCGACGGCGACGCGCCGGATCGTCTCGACTCTCCTCGCATGCGAGCTGGTGCCGCTGACGATCCACTCGGCGAGGCCGGCGAATCCCGGGTGGGCGGCGAGATCAAAGCGGCGGCTGCGGGCCAGCTCCTCCCACAGGGCCCCGACCGCTCCGCCGTCGCCGCCGTGCAGGTCGTATACGAGCCGCTCGAAGTTGGAGGCCTTGGCGATGTCCATCGAGGGGCTCGACGTCTCGACGACCTGGGCGCCGGGGCGCACCCGGTAGACCCCTGTGCGGAAGAACTCGTCGAGGACGTCGTTCTCGTTCGTGGCCAGGATGAAGCGAATCGGGAGGCCGAGCCGGCGGGCAATCGTCCCGGCGTAGATGTTGCCGAAGTTGCCGGTCGGCACCGCCATCTGGATCACCCGATCGACGCCAGGCGCCAGCCGCAGATACCCCCAGATGTAGTACACGATCTGGGCGGCGACCCGGGCCCAGTTGATCGAGTTGACCGCTCCGATTGAGTGTTGTGCCTTGAAAGCGGCATCGCCGTTGATCGCTTTCACCAGATCCTGGGCTTGATCGAACACTCCCTCGATAGCCAGGTTGACGATGTTCGGAGCGTCGATGGAGTACATCTGGGCCGCCTGGAACTCGCTCACCCGGCCCCATGGAGACAGCATCACCACGCGGATGTTCTCCCGGCCGATCATGGCGTGCTCCGCCGACGACCCGGTGTCGCCCGAGGTGGCCCCGACGACGAGCAGCTTCTCGCCGCGCCGGGCCAGCTCGGCATCGAACAGGCGCCCCAGCAACTGCATCGCCATGTCCTTGAACGCCAGCGTCGGGCCGTTGGAGAGATGGAGCAGCCAGGTGTCGTCAACCAGCGCCGCCAGCGGCGCCACGTCGGCCGAGCCAAACACCGCGGCCGAATAGGCGGCGGCACAGGCCTCGTCGATGGTGGCCCGGTCCATATCGGGGGCAAAGCGAGCAATCACCTCGGCCGCCAGCTCGGCATAAGACAGGCTCGCCCAGGCCTCGAACTCCTCGATCGAGATATCCGGCAGCGCCGCCGGCACGTACAACCCACCGTCGGGGGCCAGCCCGGTGATCATGGCGTCGGCGAAGCTCACCGCGGGGGCGCCACCTCGAGTGCTGACGTATCTCACAGCGGGACGTACTCCCGGCTCCGCTGCCGGAACCGGACTCGGTCCGAGTAGCCGGCTGCCTTCGCGTATTCCTTGATCTCGTCGAAGTCACGGGCGCACTCGTGCGGATAATGGGCATCGCTGGCGGTGGTTATGGCAACCCCGGCGTCGTAGAACATCCTGAGGAACTCGGGTGCCGGATATGCCTCGGCGACAGGTCTGTGCAGTCCTGCCGACGAGACCTCAACCGCGGTGCCCGAGCCAGCCGCCGCTTCTACCACTGGGCGGTAGAGCTCGAGTGGAGCCTCCCTGAGTCGACGCCCCGTTTTCTTGACAACGTCGGCATGGGCCAGGGCATCAACGACCCCTGAAGCCGCCAGCTGGGTCTCGAGCGCGAAGTATTGCTCGTAGGCGGTGCGTACGCCGCGGCGGTCGAACTCGAAGTCGGCGTCCTCGTGATCGACCGACCAGGCTCCGATCCAGTGCACCGATCCGATGAGGAAGTCCCACGGGTACGGTTCGAGCAGCGCCATAACCGAGGCGATTGTCTCGGGGAAGAAGTCGACTTCCAACCCGAGCAGCACCGGCAGCCCCTGGTCCTTGGCAGCCAAGACGGCGTCGACATACCGGTCGAGCGACAGCGTGCGGTCCTCCTCTACGAACGCTCGGGCCTGAGCCGCGACATCCGGGTTCGACGGGTCTTCCCAGAAGGGCCCCAGCACATCAGTCGACTCGGTGCAGCGATAGAGATGCTCGGTGAAGCCGACCTCGTCCTCACCCCGCTCCAGCGCCGTCGTCACATACGCCTCGATGTGACCGGGGGGATAGACGCCCAGCGCCGGACCGGTACCGTCGTACGGCCCGTGTGGATGCAGATGCACGTGGTAGTCGCCCATGGGCGCGAGGCTAGCGGTAGGCGGCAGGATCGCTCGAGGCCCCCCGTTTCTGAGGAAAGGAGCGGGCCAAGGGACCGACTAGCCGCGCAGCTCGTCGATCAGCCCACTGAGCGGACCGACGCCGAGCACGGCGACGAGACCGTCCCATCCGGCATCGTCGATCGCCTCGCCCCGCTCGAGGCGATCGGCCAGCGGAGCCACCGCGGTGTCGAGGCCGGAGTAGATCCCGATCTGGTCGAGATCAACGGCCTGGGCCGCGGCCTTGCGAGCCTTGGCGGCATTCCCGCCACCCAGGGCTCGCAGCGTTTGTTCGACCGCGGTCAGCGCCTGGCGCTGCCTCTGGCCGTAGAAGAGCTCGTGCATGGCCCATATCGTATTGCCGCGCCGGCGCCTAAGCTCGCACGCCATGGACGGCTACAGACTGCTCGGCCCGATTCGCCACCTCC
>CAMYJM010000140.1 GCA_947258635.1 uncultured Acidimicrobiaceae bacterium | reverse complement strand
AGACTAGGGGCGCGTCCGAGTTGTCTCGATCGGATCCTGCCCCACTCGCCGTGCACGGGTGGCGACGCGGCGTGGCACTGTGGTTTAGTAGCGGTCGCCGAAAGGTATTCGGCTCAGGGGAAAAAGGGGAACGGTGCAATGACAGGATTCAAGTGGCGCAGTGCTTTGGTTGGTTTAACCGTGGGTGTGCTCCTTGCCGGGACGATGCCCGTGGTCGCCGGCGTTGGCGATGCCGTGCTCCAGGGGCGCTCCAACACCGTCAACAAACGGACCATCATCCGGGGTAAGAGCGGCTCGGCGGCCACGCTGCGACTGATCAACGAGTCCCCGGCCGGGCCCGGACTGGCCATCAAGGTGACGCCCGGAACCCCGCAAATGCGGGTCAACAGCAAGGGGCACGTCGCCAACCTGAACGCCGACCTGCTCGACGGCCGCTCGGGGAGTGAATACGCCACCAGGAAAGCCCGCACCGGTGAGACAATGATCGGCGCCTTCGGTGCCGCCGGCAACGGCAATTTCCTGGCGCATGCGGCGACCTTCCCGACGCCGCTGCCGGTTGGCGTGCCCCAGTCGCGGATTCACTACGTCTTGGCCGGCGCCGGGTCGACGACGGACTGCCCCGGGAACTTCCGGGCCAGACCGGGCCATCTTTGCATCTATGCCAGCTGGGAGAACAACGCCACGTTCAGCGGCATCGGCCGCATCGACAGTCAGGTCCTCGACTCGGGAGCCAGCCGCTACGGCTTCACGATCCTGTGGACTCGCACCGCCAACGGCGCCAACGTGCGGGGCAACTGGGCCTACAGAGTTCCCGCCGCCGCCGACATCGCGGCCGACGAGCAAGTTGTCGGCGAGGAGAAGGTCACGGATGTCGGGATCGTTGTGACTCCGTGAGGGTCTCAGCCGCGAGGGGGACGGCTGCGGGTCGACCGGCCTAGACGGTCACGAGCTCGGGGAGTTCTTCCGGGGCGTCGGCGACGAGCGGCTGCGACCCCGCTTTGGCACGAAGGCGGCGGTGCCGGATGACGATACCGGCCGATAGCGCGACACAGAGCGCGGTGGCCGCCACCAGGAAGAGGACGAGGTGGTTGCTGCCCAACAGGACAGAGCCTCCGGTTGCCAGTGGGGAGCGGCCTTTGGCGGGGTCCATCGCCCAGGCACCGAGGCGCAACAGGACGGTGAAGGTGACGGCAGATACGGCGAGGCGCACCGCGAGCGTCCGGACCATCGCCAGATGTTCCTCGGCGAGGGCGACGGCGAGGCTACCGAAGAGGAGGAGGGCGGTCAGCCCGACTACGAAGACGGTTGTCAGAACCGAGCGGGCGCGGTAGGCGGCACCACTGATGGCGGTCGTCTCCTCCGTGGTGAGGAAGATCTGGGCCGCCTGATCGATGGTGCTGTTGACTTTGTCGAGGGGCACGTCCACGCCGCTGGCCGCCAACTCGTTCACGACGATGGGCGCCAGCGGCTCCAGCGCGGGACGGACTTGGATCTCAGGTCTCCCGCCGGGCTCGGCAAGGGCTGCTTGCACCAACTCCTCAACCGCCTTGTCGATCGCCCGGTCGGCCTCGGGCGACGCGGCGATCGCAGCGGTCGCTCGGCCTACGCCCGGCTCAGTGGATTCGGCGGCTGCCGCCACCGCCTCGCCGAGCCAGTTGTTGATCCGGTCGACGACGACCTCCGTCCCGAGGGCAGCCCGGCTGCCCATTTCCAGAGTCGACTGGTCGGCCGTGACAGTGCGACCCCACAGTCCCAGGAGCAGCGTGCTGGTGGCCAGCCCAAAGGCCCAGAGCACGACTGCGAGGATGGACTTGCGGGCGCGTGGCCGGCGAGAGGTTGGAGGCGGGGTCATGGGCGGTTACCTGGTCGAAGGAGATGAGCGGCGGGATGGTAGTGCCGCGCCGGGTTTAGGTGGTCGCGCCTCTCCCGCCGGCCGCCGCGCCTTTCGCCCTTCATGGCGCAGCCCACTCCGGCACCTCGCCAAGAAGTGTGGCGGCGGGCCGGAACCCGCCGCCACAAGACGTTCGTCTCCCGCTAGGCGTGCCTCACGGGGCCGGGCACGGCGTCGCCAGGAGGTGCCCTCCCGGCGTGGCGAAGTCGGTGAATCGACAGCCGTAGTCCGGGTCGGCCACCGCCGCCGGATCGCCGACGACGTCGCCGGCCGGCTTGACCCCTTCCTCGGCCCAGGCAACCAGGTCGGCGAATGCCGTTTCGTACTCAGCCGTTGTGAACCCGCAGTGGCTCACGCCGCGGATCGCCCGCTGGACGAGCAGGTCGGGGTCACCGTTGGCGGTGACGTCGTTGTAGTACTCGATCTGGTTGTGGAACGGCACGAACATGTCGCCGAGGTTGTGCATCGTCAGCACCGGGGTATGGAACTTGCCGGTGAGCTGGGGCACGTTCTTGATGCCCTGCTTGATACGCGCCGCCGGGTCGGCGGCCACCCGGAAGATCTCATCATTGAGGGCTTGCTCGATGGCGCTTAGGTTGGGGTCGAGGTCGACCTGGTACACCACATCGGTGTTGTCGAGGGTGACACCGCGCCGGCCCGGGAGAGTTCCGTCACCGGCACCTAGGTCGAACAGGAAGTTGCCCGGGATCCCGGAACCGAATTCGGGGAAGCTGTTCCAGAAGAACCATGCTTCATCGAAGTTGGGCCGATCGCCGCCCGAACGCAGCTCGGTCAATTGCTTGAGCGCCTCACCGTCGGGGTTGAGGATCACCGGCCACCCGCCGGGGATTGCCTCGAGCGCCGCCTTGATGTCCAGCGCCGTCGTCACCGGGTATGCCGGGTTCGGCGGGAAGGTCGATGTGCCGAGAGCAATTTGTGAGGCGGCGAGGTTGAAGTCGAGGAAATAGTCGAACAGCTCGAAATCGCCCATGACGCCACACACCGGCAGCGCACCATCGTAGTCCTCTTTCCATTTCTCGATCGTGGCGCCGATGATGTGGCCGCCCATCGAAACCCCGGCAATGTAGGAGTGCTCCGGCGGGCCGAACATGTTCTGGAACAGCAGTTTGACGTTGCGAGTATCGACCGCCCCCGCTTCAACGTTGTAGTCGTTCTTGGTGTAGGTCGACATACCCCAGGCGTAACCGTTCTCGAGTAGGTACTCCCGGAAGGGAAGCTCTTCGGGGTTGAAGAAGAGCTCGGTGCCGGTGCCGCGGAAGCCGTGGGCCCACATCACGAGGTCGCCGTTCCAATCGGCCGGTACCTCCATGCGGTAGCCGGCACCCTTGTGCACGCCCCACTCCCGGATGGAATCCTCGAAGCCGGGCACTGCGGCGAATGGGAGGCTCTCCTCCACAACTGTGTACACCGGTTCGTCGGTTGGCTTCTCGGCCGCGGCAGGCGCGGCCAGCATCGTCGCCACCAGCAGCAGCACCGAGGCGACCAGGATTCCTGGTCGCGACTGCCTCGTCTTGGCTCTCGTCATGTTTGTATCTCCCATTCCCGCTCTGTGTTGCAGAGTTCCTAACGGAAGCTTATCGAGTGACCACACAAAGTGCTCGGCACGGCGGCCACGACATCCCGGCAGAGCGACGACCCCCTTCCCGGCCTCCATATACTCGCCGCATGCAACCGGGGCCCGCATTCGACACCGCGCGCAGCCGGGCCGGGCTCGGTGTGCTCCTGCTGGTCGCCATGGGGGTCGCCACGTACCCGGCGGCCGTGCTCAGCGTCCTGGCGACGTTTCTGATCGACGACTTCGATATCACTCGCGCCGAAGTCGCGTTGATCGCCACGGTCAACATCGTCATTTCGGCGGTCCTGTCGCCCCTGGCCGGACGGCTCACCGATCGTCTCGGGGGGAAGCGGGCGTTCGTGTTCATCTACGTACTGGCCACCACCGGCTTCCTGGCCCTGGCCCTGGCCCCGATCTATGCCGTGCTGCTGCTGGCGGCCATACCCGCCGGTTTCGGCCAGGCCGCCGGGAACCCGGCGACCAACAAGCTCATCGCGCTCCATGTGCCGCCGGGCCGGCAAGGCGTGATGACGGGCGTCAAACAGTCCGGCGTCCAGGCGGTCATCTTCGTCGGAGGGGTGCTGGTGCCCCGGGGTGCCGAGGCCTTCGGCTGGCGATCGACGCTGATTGTCCTCGCCGCGCTGACGCTGGCGGTCATTCCCGTCGTCATGCGGGTGATTCCACCCGATCGGCCGGCGCCGACCACGGCCGCGGAACGGCGCGGCGGGCCGCTCTCGCCGGCGATTCGGGAGATGGCGATCTACGGCTTCTTGCTCGGTTTCGGCGGCTCCATCACCTTCCTGGTGCCCCTGTTCGTCGAAGAAGCCCTCGGCGGCACCCCGACTCTCGGCGGGGTGGCGGCCGCCCTCATCGGATTGTCGGCATTTGTCGGCCGGATCGCGTGGGCGCGCCATGCTGAGCGCCGCCAGCGTTTCGCCGCCCCGCTGGCGGCGATCGCACTGAGCGCCGTGGCCGCTTCGCTGACCTTCCTCCTGGCCCAGGTCGTTGGACTGTGGGTCGTGTGGATCGCCGCGATTCTCACCGGGATCAGCGCCTCTTCCTGGAACTCGGTGGGCATGCTCGGAGTGATCACAGTGGCCGGAACGGGCCAAGCGGGAAGAGCCTCCGGGATCGTGCTGCGGGGGTTCCTGGCGGGTCTCGGCCTCGGGGCGCCACTTTACGGCTGGACTGTTGACACCACGGGGAGTTACACGCTGATGTGGTGGATCTCGCTCACTGCCTTCCTGATCGCCGTGCTTCCACTGCGAGCCTGGGCGCGCCGCGAGGCAGCCGGTTAGGTTGCCCGCCGTGAACCATTTGGCGCCTCGTTGCGTAGAGTGGGTAATCCAGAAGGGAAGGGGAATCCCATGCGTCGTATCGTCACCTTGTTTGTCGTCCTGATTTTGGCCGTCGCCGTTCCGGCCGCGGCCCAAACAGCGCCCTACCCGGATGTGGTCTCGCTGCCGGGCGGGTTCTTCCCGGAGGGGATCGCAGTCGGCGAGGGCAGCACGGCATATGCCGGCTCGCTCGTCGACGGGGCAATCTGGAAGGGCGATCTGCGCACCGGCGACGGCGGCATCCTCGTGCCGGGGGTCGAGGGCCGGCTGGCCGTCGGCATGGACTACGACGAGTCCAGCGGGAATCTGTTCGTGGCGGGCGGCTCCAGTGGGAACGCCGCGGTATACGACGGCGATTCCGGCGCCACCCTGGCCGTCGTCGACTTGGGCCCGGGTTTCATCAACGACGTCATTGTCACGAACGGAGCCGCCTACTTCACCAACTCGTTCGTGCCCGAGTTCTACATGGTGCCCCTGGACGCCCGGGGTGAGGTTGCGGGAACTGCGGTGACCATACCGTTGAGCGGTGACTTCCAGTTCGCCCCGGGGCAGTTCAATGCCAACGGGATCGAAGCCTCACAGTCGGGCAACACGTTGATCGTGGTCAACAGCTTCTTTGGTGAGCTCTACACGGTCGACCCGACATCCGGCGTTGCCGCCGCCATCGACCTGGGCGGTGCCGTGGTCAACGGCGACGGTCTGGTGCTCGTCGGGCACACGATCTACGCCGTTGAGGGCGGCAAGAACCAGATCACCGAGATTGCGCTGGCGCCCGGCTTCGCCTCGGGAGCCGTGACCGATGTCATCACGAGTGCCGCTTTCGCCGTGCCGACGACGGCGGCCAAGTTCGGCAGCAGCCTCTATGCGGTGAACGCGAAGTTCGGGACGCCGCCGTTGCCGACGACGCCGTACGAGATCGTGCGGGTCGATCGCTGAGGCCTGCCGCTAGATGGGTGAAACGGGGGATGACGGCAGATTGGCTGGTTGTCCGTCGCTATGCCCCGGCAGCAGTGCCGTCTCTCTCCAGCGCGGTGCCGGTTTGGTAGGCGTCGATGGCGAACGCCGTGTTCATCACGAAGACGGCGGCGAACATGACCCCGTAGAGCGTCGGTTCTGAGTCGCGGATTCCGAACTCCACCGCCGTGAGAGCGATCACTCCGGCGAGCCACAGGAGCGCCAGCGTCCGTTTGACGCCGAGGATCAAGTAGCCGGCTCCGGGAAAGAAGAAATTGGCGACGGCGGCGATACGGGGCTTGCTCATGGGGTCCTCCTCTATTGACCAGTGGGTGCACTTACCGTAGTCTTGACAGACATACGGAGAAATAGCCATATGTCCATAATTCATATTGAGAAGTATGAGTAGCTCAACAACAGATGCTCTTACCGATATTCTGAATTCGGTGCGGATGCAGGGCTCGATCTTCTCCCGAGCGTCGCTGGCCGCCCCGTGGGGAGTTGAATCGGGCGAGCTGGGCACCGGCATCTTTCACGCTGTGATTCGCGGTCGGGCCTACGTCCAGCTCGCAGAAGGTGGTGAACCTGTCGTGCTCGAGCGCGGCGACGTCGTCATGATGCCTTTTGGGCACAACCATCTCATGACCAGCGACCCCGCCCAGCCGACAAGGATGATCGGCGACCTGACGACCGTCGACGGGCGAGGGATGGGGCACCTCGTCGTGGCCGGAGATGGGCCTCACACCTCGCTGATATGTGGAACTGTGAGGTTCGACCTCGGAGTAGCCCATCCGGTCTTTTCGATGCTGCCGCCTCTGATCCGGGCGGGTGACGTAGACGGCACGATGTCGCGGGTTGTCGAGTCGCTCGCGACCCTGATCGCCGCCGAGGTAGACGACTCCGGGCCGGGGGCGGAGACGGTGGTGGCTCGGCTCACTGATGTGCTGGTGGTTTTTGTGCTGCGGGATTACATCCGCCGGCTGCCCGGCAATGCCGTCGGCTGGCTGGGGGCGCTGCGCGATGCCGAGATGCGGGCTGCGCTCGACTTGATGCACGGCCGGCCGGATCATGCCTGGACGGCCGGAGAGCTGGCGGCGGCAGTGGGAGTGTCCCGGTCCGTCTTCTTCGCTCGATTCAAGGAACTGGTAGGCGAATCG
>CAMYJM010000139.1 GCA_947258635.1 uncultured Acidimicrobiaceae bacterium | reverse complement strand
GAGGCCGACAGCACCAACATTCTCCATGAGAACGCCGACGGCGGGGGGATTCCACTCGACAAATGTCACGCTGCTCGCTCCCCTACTCAACGCCTCGAGACCCAGCGCCCCGGTGCCGGCGAACAAGTCGAGCGCGGCAGCCTCGACCACGAGATCACCGAGCGACGAGAACAATGCCTCGCGGTTGCGGTCCGTGAACGGACGGGTCCCCTCCACGGGACGCTTCAACCGCCGCCCCTTGGCGGCGCCTGCGATGATCCGCATCTTCAACTCCTGAACAACCAGTCCACATCGGCGCCCAACAGCGCACGCACTTCCGCTGCCATCGCACTGTGGCGCTCCAGGCCCGGATCTTTCTCCACCAGGGCAAACGCCTCACGGCGCGCCTCGATGAGCAGCGGTGCGTCCCGCAGGATATCTGCCATTTTCAGGTCCTTGATCCCTGCTTGGCGAGTCCCAAACACGGTGCCCTGGCCCCGAATGCGCAGATCCTCTTCGGCGAGACGGAACCCGTCGGTGGTGGCAACCATGGCCGCCAGGCGGGCGGACCCTTCGTCGGTGGTGGCGTCCGCCATCAGGAGGCAGGTGGCCCGATCGCGGCCCCGCCCCACACGGCCTCGTAGCTGATGGAGCTGGCTCAACCCGAACCGATCCGCATCGAGGATCACCATGACCGTCACGTTTGGAATGTCGATGCCCACTTCGATGACGGTGGTCGCGACCAGGACATCGAGGTCTCCGTCACGGAACTCGTGCATTACGGCGTCCTTCTCGCCCGGACGCAGTTGGCCGTGCATCAACCCCACCCGGAGCCCGGCGAGCTCGGCTCGGAACCGCTCGTACTCCTCCGTCGCCGAAGTCACCTCGAGCTTGTCGCTCTCCTCGACGAGCGGGGCGACGACAAAGGCCTGGCGCCCGGCCGCAACCTCCTGGCGAATCAACGAGAAGGCCGCTTGCAACTCCCTCATGGCCAGGTGCCTCGTTGTCACCGGTATCCGCCCCGGCGGCATCTCGTCGAGTGTGCTCACCTCGAGATCGCCGTAGAGGGTCATGGCATAGGTCCGCGGTATAGGCGTTGCGGTCATGATCAGGAGGTCAGGGTCGTACTCAGCCGCTTTGTCGCGCAGCGTGACCCGTGATAGACACCGAAGCGGTGCTGTTCGTCGACGACCGCGATGCCGAGTCGATCGAAGTTGAGGCTCTCCTGGATGAGCGAGTGGGTTCCGACAACCAGGCCGACGGTACCGTCTCCGATCCACTCGACGACATCGGCCCGTTTGGCGGATCCCGCCGGCAGGAAATTGACCTCAATGGAGTTGGCCGTGAGCAGCGCCATCCTGACCGAGGCGCCCCGGTCCACCGCAGGATCGGCGAAGAAATTGGCTTGCCCGTCGAGCGCAGCGGCGTCTTCCATCGGGGGTGCCAGTCCCGCCGACTCGAGGAGGTCACGAAAGCCGAGGTAATGCTGTTCGGCGAGCACCTCTGTGGGAGCCATCACTGCGGACTGGAAACCGCTCTGGACTCCGGTGAGGAGCGCCGCGGCGGCGACGACGGTCTTGCCCGAGCCAACTTCGCCCTGAAGCAGCCGGTGCATCGCATGGTTGGCCCGGAGGTCGGCCTCGATTTCGGCGATTGCCTTCACCTGGGCGCCGGTCAACTCGTATGGCAGCGCCGCCAGGAATCGTTTCACCAACTCGCCCGATGTGTCGTGCACCACGCCGGTTGTCTCGTCGATCAGCTTCTGCTTGCGCAGCGCCAGCGCCAATTCGAGACGAAACAGCTCATCGAACACCAGACGGCGCCGTGCCGGCTGCGCGTCGGCCGCGGTCTCGGGAAAGTGGATGTTGGCGATGGCGTAGTCGCGATCGACCAGATCCAGCCGATCGAGGATCTCCTCGGGGAGAACCTCGTGAATCGGACGGGACCTCGGCAGTGCGTTCCAAATCGCCCGGCGCAGCGCTGCGGGACCGAGGCCCCCGGCCGAGGGGTGAAACGGCACGACCCGTCCGATGAGCAGAGACTCCGAGCCCATGCGCTCCATGTCGGGGCTCTTCATTTGCAGGCTTCCCTGGAAACGTTCCACCTTGCCGGACAGCAGCACGTCCCATCCTTCCGCGACCTTCGTGTACGGATTGAACCAGCGGGCCTTGAGGAAGTTGGTGCCGTCGGTGATAACGGCATCGATCATCCGACGGTTGCGCCTGAGGTTGATCTTCTTCACCGAGGTCACGGTGCCCCCAACAGTCACCTCCTCACCGAGCGGAACATCCGCCAGATCGAAGAGTTGCGAGCGATCCAGATAGCGCCGCGGCGGGTGCAGCAGCAGATCGGCCACCGAGTGAATCCCGGCATCGGCGAGCTTCTTGGCAGAACGGGGACCGATACCCTTGACCTGGTCGGTCGGGATCGTGGCGAGGTAGGAAAGCGGGCGGCCGGCCATGGCAAGGAAAGTACTCAGTACTCGGTACTAAGTACAAAGGGTGAAGTACTGAGTACTTAGTACTTAGTACTCAGTACTCAGTACTTGGTACTGAGGTGTGTTACCATCTCGCCCGCCTCAGGAGGTCTTCTGCGTGGCATATCGATGTGAGGTCTGTGGCAAAGAGCCGTGGACCGGAAAACAAGTCAGTTTCTCGCATAAGCGCTCCTCGCGGCGTTGGTTGCCGAACATCCAGCGCGTCCGCGTCAAGCACGGCAGCAACTCGCGGCGCATGCGCGTCTGCACCTCGTGCCTCAAGGCCGGCAAGGTCGAGAAGGTCTAGAGCGCGGATGCAGGGCGTCGTCAAGGTCTACGATCCGACGACCGGAGTAGGCGTGATCGTGCGGGACGACGACCGAACCGAGGTTTTGCTGCGGCCCGGCTCGCTGAGTGGATCGCTCTTCCGCACGCTCCGCCAGGGCCAACGAGTGGTCTTCGATATCGATGAGACCCCGAGCGCCGTGTACGCCCATCGCATCCGATTCGGCTCGGACGGCTACTAGTCGTCCCGGTCAACCCAGATCTGTAGAATCGGTTCAGTCTCTGAAGGGATCCGACGTGGTTGAGGCATTCATCCTGATTCAAACCGAGGTCGGCAAGGCCGACTCCGTGGTCCGAGAAATCGCGTCGATCGACGGGGTGATATCGGCCGAACCGGTGACGGGGCCCTATGACGCCGTCGTCCGTGCCCGTGCCGACGACGTGGACGCTCTCGGCAAGCTGGTGGTCGCCAGGATTCAGGCGGCCAACGGAATCACGAGAACGCTGACCTGCCCGATACTGAAGCTCTAGATCTTCCGATCAAATCAGGATTTGATCGAGTTGCATCACAGATCCTGCGGCCCCCTCATCGGTTCAGGGCCAGCGCGACCAACTCGTTGCACAGCTCGGGATAGGTCATTCCGCTCGCTTCCCACATCTTGGGGAACCCGGAGATGGGCGTGAAGCCGGGCATGGTGTTCAGCTCGTTGAGTATGAACCCACGCCCCCGCTCTTCGAAGAGGAAGTCGACTCGAGCGAGGCCGGAGCACTCCAGAGCTGCGAAGGCGTCGCCCGCGAGGCGGCGAACCAGAGCCATTTGCGGTCCGGTCAGCTCGGCAGGCGCAACAAACGCGCTCGTCGCATCGTTGTACTTGGCGTCGTAGTCGTACCATTCCGTGGTGATCACGATCTCGCCCGCAACCGATACCCGGGGGCCCTCGAGGACGGCTACTTCGATCTCCCGACCCTTGATCGCCTCCTCGACGATGACCTTGGGACCGTAGCCGAGGGCCCGCACGATGCCTTCCTTGACCTCGGCATCGGTAGCTGCCTTGGTGACGCCGACCGAACTTCCCAGCTCGGCGGGTTTCACGAACAGAGGCAGCCCGAGTGCCTTGACCAGGGACTCAACCGTCGCCGATGGATCGGAGAAGGACTCGGCTCGCACGGTCATCCACGGCGTCGTGGCGATGCCGGCGGCCTCGATGACCTTCTTGGCGTTGTCCTTGTCCATCGCCAGCGCCGAACTGAGCACGCCACAGCCAACGTAGGGGACGCCGGCGATTTCGAAGACGCCTTGCATCGTGCCGTCCTCGCCGAATGGCCCATGCAACACCGGGAAGACGACATCGAAGCCCACCTCGTCACCGGCGGCATAAAGAGCTCCTTCGGGAAGCCGCATACTGGCAGGCCGACCCGCCGCGGCCATCGGCCGCCTGGAGGCATCAGCGAGATACCAGAGTCCCGATCGGTCGATGCCGACGGGGATCACCTGATGCCCGGCGCCCTCCAGGGCCTCTAGAACGGCGACGGCCGAAACACATGAGACCTCATGCTCGGCTGAGCGCCCACCGAAAAGAAGAAGAACCCGTGCCACCGCCCAGAGGTTACCGTTGGCCCGGACTTTTTGGCATCAAACCATAATATGACAGCTCAGAACCAGTTTCTCGAATACCGGCTGAAGATCGTGCGCCTCGGTCAAGCCATATCGTTCATCGGCTATGTCGCGCTCGACGTACATCTCTTCAGCGCGGGCACGATCGACGACCCGAATGTCCGCACGCCCGTGGTGGCGCTCGGCGTGCTCCTTCTCATGGTTCTCGGCGCCCCCTGGCGGCGGCTGTTGGCCACCGCGGCCGGCGACATCGCGATCCTGGTGTGGGGCGGGGCCATTGCCGGCGCCTTGCTGCTCGCCGATGCAATCGCCCCCGACGATGTCCTCGCCATCGCCTTCCTCGCCGTAGTCGTCTTCGCCGCGGCTGCGTTGTCCAATCCCCTCATCACCGGCGCCTTGGCATTCGTCGCAATGGCCTGCTACTTCCTCGTCGTCCAAGGGTCGACGTTCGGCGCATTGAACGTGCATGACGGCACCAGGTTGATCGTGTTCGTGACGGCGGCGATGCTGCTTCTGATCGCAGCCAGCGGCGTCCGGAAACAGATGAACCTGACCGCAGAGCGTCTCGTCGATTTGGAGACCCGTGACATCGAATTGACCGGACGTGAGGACGAGCTGCAGCGTCTCTACGACCTGTCTCGGACCATTGGGACCGGGACCGACCTTTCCGACGTTCTTCCTGAAATCGTCGGGCGGGTGGCCGGGAGCGTCTCGGCTCGCACCGGAGTCGTCATGATCTACCGGGCCGCGGAGGAGGCCCTCGAAGTCATGTCCCCAATCTGGGTCGCCGGCCATACACTGCGAGCTGAGGGATACAAGCTGCCGCTCGTGGAGGGCGGCATCAACCAGCGGGTGTTCACCAGCGGCGAGCCCGTCATCCGCAATGACCTCGTCGAATCCGAAGCCCGCGACCAGTTTCTCATCGACCTCGATGCCCAGCAGATCTTGTCCGTGCCGCTGCGAATCGAGTCGCGGGTCATAGGCGTGCTGATGCTCGCCGACAAGCCGGACGGGACCTTTTCCGAAGAAGACGTCGCCGCCCTGCAAAGCCTGGCGGGTCCCTCGGCGCTGGTTCTCAATCAGATGATGCGCTACCAACAGGCCCGGGACGAGGGCGAGAAGATGGCCGAGCTCGCCAAACTCAAAACCGACTTCGTTTCCACCGTGAGCCACGAGCTGCGAACCCCGCTTACATCGATCATCGGCTCGCTGCGGACCCTGCAGCGACCGCAACTCGCCCCGCCCGATCCCAACGCACAGCAGCTGCTCGCCACCGCCCATCGGCAAGCCAACCGGCTCCGCTCACTGATCGAGGACTTGCTGGTGGTCTCGCGCATCGACAACCAGGCGTTGCCGGTGCGACCCCAGTTGATCGAGCTCGAGCAGTTCCTCGCCGACGCCGTAGAAGGCGTTCCCGACACTGAAGGAATCGTCACGCTGGACATCGAGCCGGAAGCGGCGCAGCTCCGGTCCGATCCGGACCACCTGGGCCGCATCATCACGAATCTTCTCTACAACGCCGTGAAATACGCTCCCGACAGCCCCCTCGAGATCTGGGCGCGACAGCGCCGCGGCGAGATCTGGCTGTCGGTGATCGACCACGGGCCCGGTATCCCCTACGAGCTGCACGACCACATCTTCGATCGGTTCACTCAGGTCGCCGGCCACGTCACGCGGGGCAAAGGCGGCACCGGACTTGGCCTGTCGATCGTTCGCGGCCTCACAGAGGCGATGGGCGGTCGGGTGTGGTTCGAGCCGACCATCGGTGGCGGGGCGACGTTTACGGTCGGTTTGCCGGCTCGCACAACGACTCGCGAAGACGGCGCCGAGGTGATTGCCACCGATATCTCGCTCGATACGGAGGCTGCGGAGGCCGGGGCCTAGGCCTCGCCGCCCGCGGCCACGGCGTGAAACCCCCCGTCGACGTGGACGATCTCGCCGGTCGTCATTGTTGACCAGTCCGAGAGCAGGACCGCGACCATGCGCGCCACCGGCTCGGCGTCCGTCACGTCCCAAGTCAGTGGGGAACGCCGATCCCATTCCCGCTCGAATTGGGCGAATCCGGGGATCGACTTGGCGGCGACTGTGCTAAGCGGTCCGGCGGAGATCGCATTGATACGGATCCGGTCGGGGCCGAGGTCCCGCGCCAGATATCGGGTAACGGACTGCAGCGCCGATTTGGCAACACCCATCCAGTCGTAGACGGGCCACGCCTGGCGGTTGTCGAAGTCGAGAGCGACGAGGGCGCCGCCCCCTGCCTTCTGCATCAACGGCCGGAGGGCGACGGCGAGTGTCTTGTAGGAGAAGGCCGACGTGAGAAAAGCCGTCGCCGCCGATTCGGCCGGGGTCGTCAGGAAGGCCCCACCGAGAGCGTCTTCGGGTGCATAGGCAATCGCGTGCAGCGCCCCGTCGACACTCCCCCACCGTGCCTCGATGTCGGCCGTCAGGGCCGCAACGTGCGTCGGGTTGTTGATGTCGAGCTCCACCACGTCGGGCGCTACCGGCAGCCTCTTGGCGGCGCGCTGGGTAAGGCGGATGCCCCGGCCGAATCCCGTCAGCAGCACGTCGGCACCCTCTTCGATGGCGATCCGGGCCGCGTGCCATGCAATCGAGTCGTCGGTCAGCACGCCGGTCACGACGATTCGTTTGCCCTCTAGAAGCACCTGGATCTCCTCGATGAGTCGATGAACGTGGCCATGTTATGCACAGGGTGGCGCCCTCGATTCATACGCCCACGTTGGACCATGCTCGCAGCCCCAGACCCATCACAAAAAGCAGCATCACCCCGTATGCCAGGGTCGGGCGCCGCTCCATCTGCGATCGGTAGACGTATGCGAAGCTGAAGGTGGCGACGATCGTGATTCCATAGAAGACGTGGAAGTCGTTCTCCGGCCGGTCCCCGCGACCCCACATCACCAAACCCGCTGCGATTTGTATCGTCATTGCCGCATAGGCCACGGCCCAGCCGATCCGAAACGCCCGATCGGCGCGGCGCTTGGCGATGGCCAGACCGAGACCCCACAGCCCGACGAGTCCGTTGCTGATCACGGCCACCCAGGCCCAAGCGGCGTGAAAGGATCTCATGCGGGCGCCGACACTAGCCCCCCCGAGTCGGGCGTCGCCTTCGCGGAGAATCAACGATGGCGTTCTCGACCGACACCACCAGGGCCTCGATCACGGCCAGCATGCTGCTCCCGAAGCGCAGGTCCATCGGCAACTCGACCTGGACGCCGGCGAGCCGGGGTCGATTGACCGGGTTGAGACGATGAATCCCGCGCAGGCGTGGCGGGATCCTGTCGAGATCGGCGATCGCAGTTACGCCCTGAACCGCCAGCTGGCCATGAATCGCCCAGGCCAACGGTCGGTTCTTGCCGCCGAGCAGCGCCGTCCCCTCGAGGCCGGGCTCGCCATAGCCGTGAAGCGAGATCGCCGTCTCGACCGAGTCGAGAAACCGGCGCAGCCGCTTCGAATGAACCGGATCAAAGCGGATCGAGGGCACGTGCCACCGCAAGGTCGGCGGCTGCACGACCGCATACAGGGCAGCCCCCGTCGCCTCAGTAACGGCGCGGGCAATCGAGTCGGTGCCCTCCTCGAGGCCCCCGTGAATCGCCATCACTCCGACGCGACCTCCGTCGCGCTGGACCTCTTCCACGCCGGGAGTCGCTATCAGGTCGGCAAACACCTCGCCGGCTAGGACGATTGGTCGCGCAAGATCCTCCGGAGGATCT
>CAMYJM010000138.1 GCA_947258635.1 uncultured Acidimicrobiaceae bacterium | reverse complement strand
TGGGCGACGGTGGCGGCGAGTAGGTTAAGACTCATGGCCGGGTTGGTGGGGTAGCGGACCCCACTGCGGAGCGAGCCGGCGGCTTGGATTCCCGGCGGTGAAGAAGCGGGCGGGCATCATGGCTACCGGGAGACTGAGGAGGACGGGTCTGGGCGCGATTGTGCTGTTGTTGGCGATGGCGCTGGGGACGCTGGGGCTGTGGACGATGCAGCGCCGCTTGATCTACTTCCCCGATGGCACCGCTCCGAGCCTCACACGGCTGGGCGCCGGCTGGGAGCAGGTGGCGTACGACACGGTCGATGGGCTCACGCTGAGCGCTTGGTACCGGGCGCCTGCGGCGGGGCAGCCAATAGTGATCGTGTTCAGCGGCAACGCCGGCAATCGGGGCGACCGGGTGGCGCTCGGAGCCGGTCTCGCCCGTGCCGGGTTTGGGGTGTTGCTCACCGACTACCGGGGGTATGGAGGCAATCCGGGCCATCCCACTGAGACTGGCTTGGCTGCCGACGCCCGCGCCGCCGCCGCCTTCGTCAGAGATCGAGAGGCCGCCAACCTCATTGTCTACTTCGGCGAGTCCTTGGGGGCGGCCGTCGCGGTTGAGTTGGCGACGGCCGAACCGCCGGCGGTGCTCGTGCTGCGGTCGCCGTTCACGTCCTTGGACGACATTGGTAGAGAGCACTACCCGTTGCTACCGGTGGCGATGCTTCTCAAAGACCATTACCCGTCGCTGGAACGTATCGGCTCGGTGCAGACACCGACACTGGTGATCGCCGGTGACGCCGATTCCATCATCCCCATCGACCAGAGCCGGCTCGTGTTCGAAGCGGCACCCGGCCCCAAGGAGCTCGTCGTGGTCTCCGGTGCCGACCACAACGACCCGGAACTGGTGGCCGGCTCGGAGGTCATCAGCCGGGCCATCGCGTTCATTACGGACGCGATCGACCAGAAGCGCGGCGGCTGATCACTCGCTGCACATGCGCTTGATCGAGAAGAACAGCCGGGCCTTTGTCAACGGCGTGCTCACCTGGCCCGTCGCCGGCTGACCGTGCCAAGCGACCCAGAGGAGGCTAAGAGCGGGCCGCATCCGGCGCCGTGGCCAGCGGGCTCTCCTTGATCGGAAGGTGGATGAGCGCCGAAGCGATGCCGAGAGCGATGGCGATCATCCACACGGTGTCGTAGGAGCCGGTGGCGTCGAAGATGCGCCCGCCGAGCCACACGCCGAGGAAGGCGCCCACCTGATGCCCCAGAAACACGATGCCGAAGAGCGTCGACAGGCGAAGCCGTCGTCAGCGGCACCAGGAGGAACACCACCATGAGGGCCGCCCGTGTCGAGTAGAGGAATGCGAGCAGCGTGCGCTTGCGCATCCGGTCGCCCAGCGACCCGAAGAAGAGCGAGCCGCCGATGTTGAACAGCCCGATCAGGCCGAGAGCGGCCGGCGCCACCCAGGAGTCGAGGCCGCCGTCTTCGAGGAAGGCCGGCAGGTGGTTGCCGATGAACGACACGTGGAAGCCGCACACGAAGAACCCGGACACGAGCAGCAGGTAGCTGCGGCTGGTGCGCGCTCGGTCGAGCGCCTGGGCCATCGGCAGCGCCGCCGCCGGGTCGAGGTCGGCCTTCTGATCTGACGGGAGGAGCAGCGCCGTCGCGGTGACGATCACCATTATGACCGCCAACAGCACCAGTGCCGTCTGCCAGCCGAAGGCGCCGATGAAGGTTTGGGAGAGCGCCGCCATCACGAGGATCCCGGCCGACCCCGCTGCCGTGATCAGGCCGAAGGCGGCGGTGCGCCGCGACTGAGGCACCGCCCTCCCCACCGCGCCGAGTGCCACCACGAAGCCGGTGCCGCTGAGGGCGACCCCGGCGAGAACTGCCACGCCGATGAAGAGGCCGGGTACCGATTCGATCTGTGAGGTCACCACGAGCCCGGTGGCAAGAAGGAGGCCCGACCAGAAGATCACCCAGCGGGCGCCGATCCGGTCGGCCAGCATTCCGGCGAGGGGGAGGCCGAAGATGAGGCTCTGCACCGCGATCGCCAGGCTGAACACCTCACGCCCGGTGCCGAGGCTGTCCGTGATCGGAGAGAGGAAGAGACCGAAGGATCGCGACATTCCGGTCGAAACGAGCACCATCAGGGCAGCGACCGCGATCACGATCCAGCCGCGGCGGCGAGTAGCGGGCGCTGTCGGAGAGGCTGCTCGCATCGGGGCACCGTAGCCGTTTGCTGTGCGGTGGTGTGCGGCGGTATGCCGAGTGGGCTGGATTAGAGCCGCGATCGGGCATACTGGATTGAGTGGAGGCCACGATTCTTCTGGTTGAGGACGACCCGTCGATCCGGGAGATAACGAAACTCGGGCTCCAGGACGCCGGGTTCACCGTCGACACCGCCGCCGACGGTGACGACGCTCTCGTCCGCTTCCGCCACGACAAGCCCGACCTGGTGGTCCTCGACATCATGCTTCCCAAACGCGACGGTCTCGAGGTGTGTCGCGCCATCCGGGCCACGTCGGCGGTCCCGGTTGTGATGCTCACCGCCCGGGGCGATGCGATCGACGTCGTGGTCGGCCTCGAGTCGGGCGCCGACGACTACGTGACCAAGCCGTTCGAGATGCCGGTGCTGGTGGCGCGGGTGCGAGCCGCGCTGCGCCGGGCGCAGCTCATGGATCCCGCAGAGACGATCACGCTCGGCGGCCTCCGGATCGATGTCCTCGGCCATCGAGTCACGATGGACGACCACGAGATCAATCTGACTCCGACTGAGTTTCGCCTCCTCCTCGAACTGGCACGACGACCCGGGCAGGTGTTCACCCGTGAGCTGCTGCTCGATCGGGTGTGGGGCTACTCGTATCTCGGGGATTCCCGTCTGGTCGACGTGGCCATTCAGCGGCTGCGGGCAAAGATCGACCCGGCGTTGATCGAAACCGTGAGAGGCGTCGGCTACCGGGCGGGCCGCTGACGTGCTCGGCAGTTTCCGCGCCCGGCTGATTGCGACGGTGATTGCTCTCATCGCGGTGACCGCGGGCCTCGTCGCCATCACGTCGTATGTCCTGGTGCGCAACTCGCTGCGGGGCCAACTCGTTGATGATGGAGTGGCCCGGGCGGAGTTCAACATCACCGTGCTGGCTACGACCGAACAGCTTCCGGCGGATGCGGGCCGGGCCGAATTCGACGCGAGCGGGCTGGCGGATCGCTTTCTCCTGCGCGGCACCGGCGGGGTCTATGTCGAGTTCCCCGACGGCGACAGCTTCCCCTCGTCGCTGAGCCTGTTCGGGGCAGGCGAGCTGCTGTCGCCCGAGCTGCGCGCCATCGTGGCCGGGAGCAGCTATGGGTATGAGTTCCTCTCCATCGACGATCGGCCGAACCTGGTGGTGGCCGGGCGCCGCCCCCCGGCGGGGCCCGACTTCTTTTTCTTCGATTCAGCCGCCGATGTGGAGAACGCCCTCGATCAGCTGGCGCGAGTGCTCGCGATAGCCGGAGTGGGCGTAGTTGCTTTGGGAGCGCTCGGCGCCGGGTTGATCGCGCGCCGGGTGCTGCGGCCGGTGGCCGTCGCCGGCGAGGCGGCGGGACTGATGGCGGCGGGTGATTTGTCGGTGCGAGTGCCGGCCGAGAGGCACGACGAGCTGGGGCGGCTGGCGGTCGCGTTCAACCAGATGGCCGCCTCGCTGGAGGGGCAAGTTGACGCTCTGGTGCAGGCCCACGATCGCGAACGCCGGTTTGTCGCAGATGTGTCTCATGAGTTGCGCACCCCGCTGACGGCCCTGGTCAACGAGGCGGCTCGGCTCCGCGACCGGCTCGATCAACTGCCGGATACCGATCGGCGGGTAGGCGAGATGCTGGTGGCTGACGTGGGCCGGCTGAGCACACTCGTCGAGGATCTCCTCGAGGTCTCCCGGCTGGATTCCGCAACCGGCGAGCCCGACCTGTCCCCGGTCGACCTGTCCCGGTTCCTCGAGGCGGTCATCGCCGACCGGCACGAATCGGCCACGCTGCATGTGGACGGCGCGATCGGGTCGATCGTCACCGATCGCCACTCGTTGGAGAGGATCGTCGGCAATCTGCTCGACAACGCCCGGACCCACGCCCCGGGGTCGCCGGTGACGGTGACGGTCGCCCGCGATGGCAACGCCCTGCACATTGCCGTTGCGGATGAAGGGCCCGGCGTGCCTCCCGCGGAGCTGCCGCGGCTCTTCGATCGGTTCTACAAGACGGACGCTTCCCGGCAGGGCGGGTCCGGCCTCGGCTTGGCGATTGCCCGTCAGCACGCCGGGCGCCTGGGCGGCGAGTTGACGGTCCGCCCCGGGAGCGAGGCCGGCGTGGTATTCGAACTGCGGCTACCTGTGACCGAACCGTTACATCCCGGTGACCTGTCCGAGAAGCTCCCATCGCATGCTGAGGATGAGGCCCACCCCCATCCAAGGAGCTCATCATGAAGCGCATCACCATCGTTATCACCGTTCTGGCGATGCTGGCGGCAGCCTGCGGCGGCGATGTTGGCAACGCCGGGCCGCTGACGCAGCCGCCGCCGGACCCCCCGACCACCACGATTCCCCCTACGACGCCGGGAACCGATGTGACCGTCCCGACGACGCAGCCGCCTGCCGATCCGCCCGACGATCCGGTGGATCGGCAGTTTGTCGAGTTGTTCTTCGGAAAAGAGGGCTACGCCGTGAGCGTGATCCGTGCGGTTGATACTCCCGCCGTCGCGGCCAACGCCATCCGGGCGTTGATCGCAGGGCCTACCGCGGCCGAGAACGACTCGGAACTGTGGACTTCGGTTCCGCTCGACACGCTGCTCCTCGGTCTCGAGATCGAGAACGGGTTGGCCACCATCGACCTCTCCCGCGAATTCGAGGTGGGCGGAGGCTCGTACAACATTCTGACCCGGCTGGCCCAAGTGGTGTACACGCTCACCCAATTCCCCACAGTCGACCGGGTGCTGTTCCATCTCGACGGCCAGCCGGTCGAAGTGTTCTCCGGCGAAGGCGTCGTGCTCGGAGATCCCGTCGGCCGCGCCGACTACGCCACGATCTTGCCGATCGCCCCGGGCCCCGGCACCGCCGCGTCCGAGCCGTGGAACCAGGATGACCTTCCAGACATCTCAGACGGCGACCCGATGCGGATGAGCCGGGTTGCCCTCGTGACCGCAGACGATGTCCTGAACGTGCGGGAGGATCCCGGCGTCACTGCTCCGATCATCGGGAAGCTCCTCCCCGGCGTCGTCGTCGAGCGAACCGGCCAGGAGGAGATGGTCGGCTCGACCAGGTGGGTCCAGGTCGAAACCCCGGTAGGTGGCTTCTGGGTGAGCGCCTGGTTCCTGGCAGACGAGGTCACATCAGCGAACTTCGCCGTGGATCCCCGGGTCGAGGCGCTGCTCGACGAGTTTGCCGCCATCGTGGTGGCCGACGGCGACTTGCGCCCCGTGGTGTCTCACCGTGGACTGTACGTGTCGCATCACGCCGATCCCGTTCGCTTCGCCCCTGAAGATCTGGCAACGATCCTGAGGTCGCCGGCAGCGTATCACTGGCCGTCGAACGCCCTCAGTCCCGACGACATCGATGAGATCCCCGCCCGGACGTTTGCCGAGGCCATCGCCGATAGCTTCGTATCCGCCTACGACGATGCCGATACGGCCCTGACCGTGAACGAGCCGATTCTGGGCGGCAACGGGCGGCTACCCGAGTACGCCATTCCGTTCGAGCTTCAGTCGTTCAACTACGTCGGCGTTCACGACCCCGGTGACAACCCTGCCCACGACGGTCTCGATTGGATCACCTGGTACGTGTCCATCGACTACGAAAACGGTGCGCCGGTAATCGTCGGGCTGACGGTTGACATGTGGGCGCCGTGAGCGACCGCGCCAGCCGGGAGATCTCATGACGGAATCACCGAGCAAGACGACGGCGAAGACGGCGATCATTCTCGCCATCGGGGCTCTTCTCCTCGTCGTCACTGCGCTGATCGGCAACTCGGAGGAGATCGGCCACCGCGACACATTCGACTTCCGACCGGCCGACTATGAGGTGGGAACAGCAGTTGTGGTCTCCAAGAGGGTGCACCAAGGGAGGAAGCTCCTGGGACTCACTTTCCGAGAGCCCGAGTACCACGTCGCTGTCGCTTTCACCGTCGCGGGGGGAGAGTGCTTTTTCGCCCTCGCCGGGCAAGAGACCTGGCCGGTGTCGGACGCGTCGTGCGCCAATCCCCATCATCTGAGCGGCATGTTGTCCGGCCTCGGCACCACCGCGGAGGGCGCCGCCTATGTCGGTGTGGAGCTCACCGTGGAGGCGGAGTGCCACAACAATGCCCAACTCGGCATGGAGTGGTCCAAGGTGGACAGTTGCGCGTGAGCGCAGCTCGATGAATGAGTGGGCGAGTGGCGGCGAGCGCCCTATGTTTGGCGACAGCAGCGTGGCGAGGAGATGACCATTGACCCAAACCCCTTGAGCTTGCGGGCCCTCGAGCCGGCCGACGGGCCGGCCGCGGTGGAAGTGATCAACGCGGCGGCTGCCTGGTACGCCGAGTTCCTGCCACCGGAAGAAGTCGAGGAACCCGAGATGACGGTGGCTTCCTGGAGTGAGGAAGCCCGCCGCATGACCTGGTACGGAGCATTCTCTGACGATCAGCTCCTCGGTGTCATGGGCCTCGAATACGCCGGCGACGCCGCGCTGTTCCGCCACGCCTACGTTCTGCCGGCTTTCCAACGACAAGGGGTCGCCGCCGCGCTCCACGCCCATATCGAGCCGCAGGTTGCCGGTGTGGCCAAGCTCATCGTGGGGACATACGCCGCCAACTACCAGGCTCGCGGTGCTCTCGAGAAGGGCGGCTATCGGTTGTCGCCCGATTCCGAAGCGGTGCTGCGCCGCTACTACGAGATCCCAGAGGACCGGCTCCGCTCGTCGGTGACCTACGAGAAGGATCTCGAGTAGGAGCGGTGAGTCATGGCCGGCGAGGTGCGGTGGGCGAGTGGCGGGTAGGGGCCGGCTCCACGGGGGTGGAGCCATCCGGTGCGGCCGGTCCGTGACTTAGGATTCGACCGATGCCTTTCTTCGGTTCGAACATCCACACCAAGGCTTCCTTCGTTCTCGAGTGGATCGCGGACGAGCGCTTCGCTTTGCGCGAGCAGTTTCGGTACCGGTACGAAAAGACCGGCGACATATTCATCGTTCCTCGTGAGTTGGGTCGATTCTCCACGGACTTCGCGTCGGTCCCCTCATTCGCTACTTGGCTAGTTCCGCGAGTCGGCAACCATGCTCCGGCGGCCGTGCTTCACGACGCCCTGGTAGCGCCGCAGGGTGCGCCTACCGACCACATCGGACGAGAAGTCACCCGAGACGAGGCCGACGAGATCTTTCACACGGCAATGGTGGAACTGGGTGTGCCGTTCATCCGCCGGTGGCTGTTGCATCTAGGCGTCAGGGCGGGAACTGCAATGACGCTGGCGCGGCGCAGAGTATTCGTCATGGTCACCTCCGTCGTTCTCCTGGTGTTGCTCACCCTCACGCTTCTCGACCTGTTCGACCGCGCCGAATTCCTCCCGTGGATGGGCGACCGCCCGTTTCTGGTTGAGCTGCCGCTGGGTTTGGCTGCGCTTCTCGCCTGGGTCGGCCTGGCTGCGCTCGCTGCTCCCGGACACCGGCGGGTCGTGCTTGGGGCTGGGTTATTCCTCGTGTTTCTGGCTCTGCCGCTCGTGGCAATCCAGTTGACAACCAGCGTCTATTACCTGGCGGAGCGGTTTTTCGGTCTCCTGGCGCCGCCACCCGCCGACGATCGCCCCGCTGAGGTGGCGCGGGACGATCCCGTCGCAGCCTCGATGATCGGTCCACTCTCGACGACGGGATCGGTCTTCGTGTCCTATGCGAGTGAAGACCTCGATCGGGTCGAACCGCTGGTGGACACGATCGAGAAGGAGACGGCGGCGCAGGTGTGGTGGGACTTCGACCTCGAGCCCGGCGATGACTGGAACGCGGAGATCCTGGCGAAGCTGAACGCGGCCGACTGCGTTGTCGTCGTTTGGTCCGAGGCGGCAGTCGCGTCCGACTGGGTGCGATTCGAGGCCAATGAAGCGCTACGACGGAACGCTTACGTACCAGCGGCGATCGAGCCCGTCACCCTCGAGGGCGATCTCGACCGCCAGCGGGCCAAACTGTACGACGACCGCAACAACGTCCGGCTCCGGCAGCTGCTCGACAAGATACGCGAGACGCTGGCCCGCCGCGACACCGCAACCGTCGACTGATGTCTGAC
>CAMYJM010000137.1 GCA_947258635.1 uncultured Acidimicrobiaceae bacterium | reverse complement strand
CCGGCGGAGTATCTAGGCATGCCCACTGTCTCGGTGGTGTGCACAACTCCCCGCCACGGGCCCCCCGTGTACGAGCCGCCGCTCTTGCCGTCACCCCTCCACCTTGCTGCCGGCCAGCGCGTTGCGGTCACCGGGGAGGCTCAGGTTCGATGAGGTCCAGAGAGCGGGGGTTCACGGGCCGGCGACCGGCGCGTTCGGATTTCCCGCGAGAACTCGGCATCGTCGTCCGGCTATGAGCCGTTGTTGACCGCCGGTTCCGTGCGCAGCACGCCGCGCGACCGCATCTGATCGACGATCTGATCGGCTACCTTCTCGAGCTTCTCCGGAGGCACTCTCGCAGACAGCCGATCGTTCAGCTTGGCGCGTGCCTCGTCCTCGGTCAGCCCGGTCCACTGCTTCTTCTCTTCGATGGCCTTGTAGATCGCAAAGGCGATGCCGCCGAGCAGTGCGACACGGAACAGTTTCTTCATGACATCCTCCAGGCGGGGCGTATGCGCCCAGCCTACCGAGCGCGAGTGGGTTACGAATCGGCGTCATCGGGCTTGTCCTCTTCGCGGAGCCGGATGGTGCTCTCGCCTCCCGGCTTGAAGCCGACGGCACCGGCGTAGAACTCTCGGAGACGATCCATGTCCGCCGTCACGTCTCCGGTCGGCACGAATGCCGGTCCCAGGCCGGCTTGTTTGCGGGCGGCGTCAACTCGCGCCGGTACGATGGGTACTCCCGCGGCCAAAGCGATCTGGTAGAAGCCGCTCCGCCAGTACGGCTCCGCGCCCCGCGTTCCCTCCGGGGCAAGCACCAGCGCCAGGTCCGCAGACTCGGCGAAGGCTCGAGCCATTTGCTCCACCATCCCCTGCCCGCTGTCGCGCCGCAGGGGAATGATCCCGAGCCGGGTCATCAGCCGCCCGAGCGGGCCCCGTACGAGCGATTCCTTGCCGATCGTCTTGGGTTTGAACCCAAAATGTGAGGACACCGCGAGGAGGATCACGAAGTCCCAATTGCTCGTGTGCGGCGCCCCGACGGCCACGAACTTGCGAGCTTCCGGCTTGGTGCCGGTGTACTCCCAGCCCCGCAGTCGGAAGAACATCTGGGCGAGCCATCTCATGACGCCATAGTGGTGCTTCGACGATGTCTCCGCAATGGGTTGAGGGCCGCCGGTGTCAGGACGTGGGCAGTTGTTCGGCGAGTTCCTCGCTCGGTTCGGCAGGTCTGGTCAGCGGCAGCGCCAAGGTGAACGCCGCTTCGTGACCGTCGTGGGCGTACCAGATCTCGCCGGCCATCGCGCGAGCGAGCTGGCGGGCGATCGTCAGGCCGAGACCGACGGAGGCGGTGACCCCGGTGACGTTGTGGGCTCGTTCGAACGCTTCGAAGATGCTGCGACTCGTGTCCAGGTCGAGAGCCTCACCGTTGTCCCGGACTGCGATGTAGGCCATCGTCCCATCCTCCTTGGCGACGATCCGCACGTTCGGACCCCCGTAGCGCCGGGCGTTCGTGAGCAGGTTGCGCAGGATCTGGCGGAGCCGGATTCGATCCGCCCACACCGTGAATTCGTCCAACTCACAGCCAATCTCCTGCATACCGAGTTCTTCGAGCAACCGCTTGACTACTGCGGTCACGTCGACCTCGGCGCACATCACGGCCACGTCGTCGAAGTCGACGCGTGCCTTGACCAGCAAGTCGTCGAGGATGTTGGCGACGTCGACGCTCTGCGACCGGATCATCTCGAGCAATTCTCGCTGCTCGGCGTCGTCGAAGTCGCCGGGGCGATCGAGCAACTCGTCGGCAAATCCGACGACCGAGGCCATGGGTGTGCGCAATTCGTGGCTCACCGAGGCGATCAGCTGCTCGCGACGCAATACCTGGCGCTGCAGTTCCGTCTCGGCCTCACGCCGTTCTTCGACGTCGACGGCGGTCAGCACAACATGGGCGTTGTCGAATCCCTTCTCGGTGCGGCGCCGCGCGGTGTGGAAGATGAGCGCCCGGGCTTCCCCCAACCGGTTCGTTACGACCGCCTGGGTTGCGGTTGTCTCGGCCCCCTCCCACATCGCCAAGAGATGCGTCCGGATGGACTCGGCGACACTGCGCGACGAGACGAGAGCAGTGCGCTTGCGCACGGCGTCGGCGCTGTGGTCGACCCCGAGCACGGTGGCCATGGTCTCGTTGAGGTTGGTGACGGTGCAGTACCCCATCAGCTCGTAGGTCCGCTCGGCATCCTCGTCCAGCCAGGCGTCCACGTCGATGACGCCGTCGACGGCCAAGCTATTGAAGAGGACTGCAACCCTGGTCAGGTCGAGCTCCATTATCCCGATGGCCGAGAGCTCCAGCAGGCTGGCGTATCGGTCCTGACGGTCCTGCAACGTCCGGTGGATGATCCTCATCAGGCTCGCTCCGGCCACGAAGGCAAAGAAGGCCTTGAGGGCCTCTGTCGAGATCGTTGCCGGATCGGCGCCGACCCTCATGAGCGGCAGACACACGGCGGCGACCGGGAATAGCGACCAGCCCAGAGTCATCACCAGGGGCTGTCGCCCCGTGAGCAGCACTGCGCTGAGGCCGATGACAACGACGATGACGAGGTCGGATCTCCCCGCCACCGAAGCGTCGACGCCCTCGAGAAGCGCCACCACTATCGCGGCGACCGACGCCAGCGCCACCAACGCGAGCAGTCCACCCGAGCGCGATCGTGGCTCATCAGCTAGGCGGCGAGCCTTCACGAGGATGATGAGCATCACGGCGGCACTGCCCGCCGCCAGCCCGGGAGCATCCCCCCAGAGCCCGGCGATCGACAGCAGCAGCACCGGCCATGAGAACAGAAAGACCACGTAGGCGATCTTGGATGCGGCCGACCGCTCGCTCGCCGGATAGCTCTCGGCGAGCCTGGGGTACAGCGGGGACAACGCGTCGATCACAAGCGGGCGATTGTCCGCTCGTGTGGCTTTTCTTGCGCGTTGTCCCCACTGCATGCCACCTAATTGATCGGTCGGAAGCGGCCTCCGGTTTACCTTTGGTGCGCGTCGCGCCATGTATTGTGCGGTGCCGTCGCCCAGGTTCTACCAGGTGCCGGAGCCCGTCAACGGGATGGCTACTCTCCCGCGCCATGGCTGTACTCGCATTTGTCCTGGGGATCGTGATCGTCGTTTCGGTCCTGGCCGACATGGTGAACACGCTCGTTACCACGACGACCGGGTCGAGCCGGTACTGGTTGACCGTCCGTGTGTATCAGATTTCGTGGAAGCTCATGCGCCCGGTCGGGCGCCGCCTCAGCGACGCGGGACGGGAACGCCTTTTCGCGACCTTCGCCCCGGTTTCGATCCTGCTGCTGCTTGCCGTGTGGGTCGCGCAGCAAATCATAGGTTTCGGCCTCATCTGGTGGGCGGTCGGGGGCATCGATGGGGCGACCTCCGTATTCGACTCTGTCTACTTCTCCGGTGTCGTCTACTTCACGCTGGGTTTCGGGGAGTTGGTGCCGGTTGATGCCGTTCCCCGGGTCGGCGCCCTCATCGAGGCACTATGCGGCGTCCTGACGACGGCTCTCGTGATCGGGTATCTGCCGGCGCTCTACAGCGCGTACAGCGAACGGGAACGGAAGCTGCTGATGCTCGACGATGGCACTGAGGACCGGATAACCCCGCAGAGTCTCTTGTTGTCCCGCACTCGCGGCGGCGACATCTCGCAGATGTTCGCCTTCTTCGCCGGATGGGAGGAGTGGATTGTCGGTGTCATCGAGACTCACTCCACGTTCCCGATGCTCGTGCTGTTCCGATCCAAGGATCCGGGGCAGCACTGGGTGACGGCGCTCGGAGTCGTGACGGATGCTGCGCTGCTCTGTCAGATGATGCGCGGGGCGGAGGACCGTGAGCCGTATTGGATGGTCCGGCGCTCGATCCGGTTGTTCGAACAGCTGACCCGCCATGCTGATCTGACGAACTACCGGAACCAGCTCGACGCCGGCTACCAGGATTCGGAGCTCTTCCGCGACTTGTACGACGATCTCGCCGCACGCGGGTTCGAGATGTTGCCGTACGAGGAGGCGCGTGAGGTCACGATTGAGCTGCGTCGCAAATACGACGCCGCCCTCGAGCACCTGATCGACGCCTTGGAAGCTCCCCGCGGCTTCTGGGGCCACTCCATCGGTCACCGGGCGGGACAGCGCGAGTCCGAGGGCTGAGTGGCCGTCGGTCCATGACGCCATGGGATCGCCGTTAGGTTGGCCGCCATGTTTGGATCAGTGTCCCGGACGGTGCGGCTGGTGCTGTTGTTGACGCCGTTCGCGATGTCGGCGTTCCTCATCCTGGGGAGTCTGATGCGCGCTGTGCTCAGCGGTGATTTCAGCGGTGGCGGCGATTTCAGAGTCTTCTACGAGGGCGCCGTGCTCTTCGCTCAGGGGCGCTTCGCGGAGCTCTACACCCCGGAGCAATTCATCCAACTCGCCGGAATCGTCGACATCAATCTCTGGTACGTGTACTCCCCGGTCTATGCGAGAGCATGGGTGCCGTTCTCGTGGCTCGGGATGGATTCCGCTTGGATTGTCTGGACGGCGGGAAGCGTCGCTCTGATCGCGGCCACTGCGGCGGCCGCGAGCAAACGGATATTGCCGGCGGCGATCCTCGCCGTGACGTGCGCACCGGCCGCAATGAGTCTGCAGCTGGGCCAGAATGCCGCCGTCTCGGCAGCCATCATCGCCGGCTCGTATCTTCTCGCCAGGCGAGGCCATCTGATGGCGGCCGGCGCCGAGCTTGCGATTTTGGTTTTCAAGCCCCAGATTGCGGTCGGTCTGGGTGTTTGGTGGCTGGCCGACCGGCGTTATCGGAAGGCGGCTTGGTGGGCGCTCGCGACGGCCACCGGGATCGTCGCCGCAAGCTGGTTGATCGACGGCCCGGCCTGGTCGCCTTACTGGACGGCGGTTGCGGAGTTGGCCACCATCCGTGGTCCGACGCTGCAGGTGTCGCTGATGGGTTTCGTCGACCTCTTGAGACCGGGTTGGCCGGTAGCCCGAGTGATTGGTGCCGGTGCCGGGATGGCACTCGTGGCGGTGTTCGCGCTGTGGGCCCGGAGTCCTCGCGATCCGAGCATCGCCTTTGTCGTCGCCACGGCCGTGACATTGCTGGCGTCACCGTACGTCGCCATGTACGACTACCTGATTCTCCTCGCTCCGATCGCGATGCTCATCGACTCGCACGATGTAGAGCGCCTGTGGTTGCCGGCAACGGCCCTCTCGTGGACCGTTCTCTTCTCCACGGCAATCGCCAAGGCAATGAAAGCGTCGTTCGGCTTCGCCATCCAGCTCGCCCCCGTGGCGCTGGGTGCGATGTTGGTGGCGCTGGTGCTCACGCTCGATCGGCCGGGAGTGGCATCGCCGAGCGTCGATGACGCCGTCGGGTCACCATGAGTCGAGCCCGGCCCGGGGGTCATCCGCTGCGGGTCATCGGCACGACAACGTTGGGCGGCACCCGCTCATCGATGGCCGTCACTAGGCGGCGCAGGCGGCGGTTGTTCGGTGTCACCTCGATCCATGACCCGCGCCGGTCGATCAACAGCCGTCCGCCACGCTCGCGATGGGCGACGAGCGCCAGGTCGTCGAATCGCACCGTCACGGCCGAGCCGCCACTCACGATCGAGAAAGCCTCGTCGTTCAGCACCTGGCGCCGGCGCTTTCCGTCGATCTTGGCGCGGAACACCCGTCCCGCGATTGGATCGTCCCGATGGCCCTCGACATCGGTGAAGCCGATGTCGACTCCATCGATGGTGACAGCCATCGCTCGCTCCATGGAGGCGCCCAACGCCGACGCGACGTCCTGCGGCGTCGCGCTCAGCATCATCTCCTCGAGCTCGGCGCGGTAATACTGCGGGTGGCCGCGCAGCGCAGCGAATCCGCGACGATGCAGCTCGTCACGGGCCACGCTGTTCGGGTCCATGACTTCGACCTGACGCGCCATCGCGATCAGTCGATCGAGCTCTGCCCGGGTCGGACCCGCGGCGACTACGCCGTCCAGGACCTCCCCGAAGGCCTGCGTCACCTCTGCGGTGTGCTCCGGGTCGGAGTCGGCGCCCCAGTACAGGTATGCCTCGTCCGCGGTGAGCGGCAGGTAATCGTGAACCACCGAGTAGACCCGGCCCAGCTCGTGGCGCACTACCTCCTGCGCCCGCAGGGCTACGACTTGACCGGCCATGCGGAGTGGCGTGGAACGGTCGCCGAACGCTCCGACCGCCAAACCTGCGGTCTGCATCTCGACCCGCACGGGACCATCTGCATCGAACCAGTAGCGGTCCGGCGGCAGTGCCGGCATTCGACGTTCACCCGTCGCCAGCGGCAGCCGCATCGCCTCGGGCGGCGGACCCGTCAGCAGTAGAATTGCGTTCTCGGCCGTGAACCAGTCCGCGGCCCAGCGTCGGGCATCGTCGGCACCGAGGCGGCGCAGCCCGAACTCGGGATATGCGATCAGGCCCGGGCCGTGCGGACCGAACCGGGTGGAGAGCATGTTGGCGTGAGACGTGCTCTGGAATTCGCGACCCTCGGCGATCAGGACGCCGGCTTCGATCTCCAGCCGATCAGTCGGCAGGTTCGCCAGGTGATCGGCCAGCCGGGCCATGAAGGCAACTACGTCCTCGACTGATCCGGCCGCCCAGAAGTTGCTCGCGTCGATCGCAACCGAGCCGTTGAACGGGTGGGGTACGTCGCGCAGCGGTGACAGCGCCAGGTGTTCCACGACGTGCGTGATACCGCGGCCGGCCAGCGTCTCGTCGGCGACCCCGACGCGGAACATGAGGGTCGCGACGAAGGGAGGGCCGGCGTCGACCCAGAACGTCTGGACCCCGTCCACGACGGTTTCGTGAAGTGCGGGACTCGCCGAGGTATCGGTTGTGATTGTGTTTGTATCGTGCATCACTTTGGGCTGATCCGGAAGGACCGCGGGGCCGGGCGTGAGCCCGACCCCGCAGCTTGCGAGCGCCCCCCTGATCAGAACGGCCACCCGGCATCCTGGAAGTCCTCCAGGGTTGCCATCAGGCGGAACGCCGCGTCCGAGAACCCACCGATCTCGTAGTGGCCCTTCCGGCCCACTGCGAAGGGTGTCGCCCTGTAGCCGCCCGTGTTGAAGACGTAGACCGGGGTACCGGTGAGTGCCGGAACCTGGTCGGCCGTCTGCATGTCTGAGAAGACGACGACACGGTCGTGGCCGTCGTACCAGCGCTGCACCGCGTGGCCCAGCATCGTGCCGTGACCCACGGCGCCGATGCGGGACTCGACCCGCTCGATCGTGCGCAGCACCGACTGGCGCTTGCGGAACCGGATCATCTCCGAGTTCGTGGCGAACGAGATGAGCTCAACCTCGTCCGACTGCGCAGCCAGCGCCGACGCGAACAGTGCGGCGATCTCGAAGTGGCGTACCTTCGAGCGGCCCGACACCGGCGCCGTCATTGACGCCGACGTGTCTGTCAGCGCCAGAGTGCGACCCGGCAGCTCGGGGATGTTGCCAACCGAGAGCTCCAGCGCCTTCTCCAGCGTGGCAGCCCACTTCAGCGACGGCACGTTCTTGTATGCCGACCAGAAGCGGTACGGGAACTGACGCGACTGAGCCACGCGCTCCGGGTCGGCCAGTACATCACGGACGTAGCGGGCCTGCTCGTCCGAGATGCCGGCCTCGTCGAAGTTGCGCAGGTTGCGCAGCAGCGCCATGTAGCCCATCGATGGGATCACGGCCTCCCACGCCTCTGCGTCCATGCCACCCGGCAGCCAGCCCGACAGCCACTCCCACGTAGCGCCTGCCTCCGCCAGGAGGTCGGCACCGCGGGCTCGCAGGATCTCGCGGCGCTCGTCCTTGTCGACACCCTCTAGGTCGAAGCGGCGGCGAACTGTCTCCAGTGCCTCCGGCACCTCGAGTGCCTCAGGGTGGTGACGACGGTCCAGCAGGTAGCGGAACACCGCCGACTGCTTGTCGTCGCGTGGCTTGGGGTGGGTCATCTCGATGACGTCACCCATACGCCACGCCCGCGACAGACCGTCGTACTTCAGAGCCGCGTACTCCGAGTACTGGCGACGCACCGCGTCGGCGACACCACGCTTGACCGGCTGTGGGATCTTGCGGCCGTGGAACTGCGTCCAGTAGCCCAGGATCTCGGCCGGCTCGTCGGCGCGGGCCACTGCGGACGCAATCACGGCACGGCCGTGGGGTCCGCCGCCGGCCACGTACTCTGCAGCGGCAACGACGGCTGCTGAGCGCATCAGGGCAACGTTGCGCAGCCACGGCACGAAGCGCTGCATCCACTCGGGATCCTCACGTGTCACCTTGTGGATCAGCTCGACGAAACGCTGGTCACGGGTGTCGGCACCCTCGTAGAAGGTTGCCTCACCGACCATGTTCGTGATTGCCAGCAGGAACAGCTCGGACTTCGGGTCGCGGACGAGGGCCCGAGCACCCTCAAATGTACGTGCGGTCGGCTTGCCAACCGTCTTGATCACGGAGCGGACCATTGGTCGCACTCGCTTAGCTGAGAACTTGGCCATGATTCACCTCCTTTGGGGTGGTTTCGAGCAAATCAGGATTTGCTCGAGTGCTTCGTGGCCCTTCGG
>CAMYJM010000136.1 GCA_947258635.1 uncultured Acidimicrobiaceae bacterium | reverse complement strand
GTCGATACGGTCGAGGGGCTCACCACGATCGTGCCATGCCTTTTTGAGGTGGCTCGCGGCGAGGAGGGCCTCCGAGATGCGATCGAAGGGGTGTTCGTCAGAGTCGACGAGCTGATCGAAGAGGGTGTCTCCGGCGTCGTGCTGTCCGACCGCGGCATGGACGCCCAATGGGCCCCGATACCCTCACTGCTCATAACCTCGGCCGTCCACCACCATCTCATCCGCACCAAGCAGCGCACCAAAGTCGGCCTCATCGTCGAGACCGGGGATGCGCGCGAAGTCCACCACCTCGCCCTGCTCATCGGCTACGGGGCGGCCGCGGTCAATCCGTACGGTGCCCTCGAGTCGATAGACCGGCTGGTGGCCGACGATGCCTACGGCCTCGGCAGCGTCGGCGCCGCGGCGGCCGCCACCAACTACATCAAGGGTGCCGGCACCGGAATCAACAAGATCATGTCCAAGATGGGCATCTCGACGGTGGCCTCCTATACCGGGGCGCAGATCTTCGAGGCCATCGGTCTGGGCGAGGAGCTGGTCGATCGATACTTCACCGGCACGGTGAGCCGCCTCGGCGGGGTCGGGCTCGGGGTGCTCGCCGAAGAAGTCGCCCAAAGGCACCGTGTTGCCTTCAGCCCCAACCCGGCGCGGCACGCCCACCGCGAACTCGACGCCGGTGGTGAGTACCAATGGCGTCGCGACGGCGAGTTCCACCTCTTCAACCCGGAGACCATCTACCGGCTGCAGCATGCCACCCGGGAGGGCCGCTACGACCTGTTCAAGGAGTACACCAACCTGGTCAACGACCAGTCGGAGAAGCTCGGCACGCTGCGGGGCCTGTTCTCTTTCCGCGCTCAGGATTGCACGCCGATCCCCATCGGCGAGGTCGAGCCGGTCGCGGAGATCGTCAAACGCTTCTCCACCGGGGCCATGTCCTACGGATCGATCTCGAAGGAGGCTCACGAGACGCTCGCCATCGCGATGAACCGCCTGGGGGGCAAGTCCAACAGTGGAGAAGGCGGCGAGGACCCCGGTCGCTTCGACCCCGACGACAACGGTGACTGGCGGCGCAGCGCCATCAAGCAGGTGGCGTCGGGCCGGTTCGGCGTCACGTCGCACTACCTGGTCAATGCCGATGACCTGCAGATCAAGATGGCCCAGGGTGCCAAACCGGGTGAGGGCGGCCAGCTTCCCGGCCACAAGGTGTGGCCGTGGATTGCCGAGACCCGCCACTCGACCCCGGGGGTGGGTCTGATCTCGCCGCCTCCGCACCACGACATCTACTCGATCGAGGACATCAAGCAGCTCATCCACGACCTGAAGAACGCCAACCCCGAGGCCCGGGTCCACGTCAAGCTGGTTGCCCAGATGGGGGTCGGCACCGTGGCCGCCGGGGTCACCAAGGCGAAGGCCGACGTCGTGCTGATCTCCGGCCATGACGGCGGTACCGGGGCCTCCCCGCTGACGTCGCTGAAGCACGCCGGGGGGCCATGGGAGCTGGGCCTGGCCGAAACCCAGCAGACTCTGTTGCTCAATGAGCTGCGGGAGCGCATCGTCGTCCAAGTCGACGGCCAGCTCAAGACGGGCCGCGACGTGATGATCGCCGCCCTGCTCGGCGCCGACGAGTTCGGTTTTGCCACTGCCCCTCTGGTCGTATCCGGCTGCATCATGATGCGGGTCTGCCACCTCGACAACTGCCCGGTCGGCGTGGCCACCCAGAACCCCGAGCTGCGCAAGAACTTCTCCGGCAAGGCCGAGCACGTCATCAACTTCATGGAGTTCATAGCCGAGGAGGTGCGCGAGCTGCTCGCCGAGTTCGGCATGCGCACGCTCGATGAGGCTATCGGCCGCGCCGAGCTGCTCGACATAACGGATGCGAGCGGCTACTGGAAGGCCGCCGAGCTGGACCTGAGCCCGATCCTCCACGTCCCGGAGATCGCCGCCGGGTCGGCCCGCCACCACACCAGCCGCCAGCACCACGGCCTGGAACGAGCTCTCGACCACACGTTGATCCAGCTCGCCGAGAACGCCCTCAACGCCGGTTACCCGGTGAACCTCGACCTCCCGATTCGCAACATCAACCTGTCAACAGGGACCCTCCTCGGCAACCACGTCACCCGCCGGTACGGCGCCGCCGGGCTGCCGGACAACACGATCTCGATCAACTTCACCGGCTCCGCCGGGATGAGCTTCGGCGCCTTCCTGCCGCCCGGCATCACGCTGAGCCTCACCGGGGACGCCAACGACTACGTCGGCAAGGGCCTCTCCGGAGGCCGGATCATCGTGCGCCCGCCGGGGAACGTTCCCTTCCTCGCTGAAGAGAACATCATTGCCGGCAACGTCATCCTCTACGGGGCGACGGCGGGCGAGGCGTTCTTCCGCGGCGTGGTCGGCGAGCGCTTCTGCGTCCGCAACTCGGGCGCTACCGCCGTCGTCGAGGGGGTCGGCGATCACGGATGCGAGTACATGACGGGCGGGCGGGCCATCGTGCTCGGCCCCACCGGCCGCAACTTCGCCGCCGGGATGTCCGGGGGCATCGCCTACGTACTCGACGAGGACGGCAGCTTCCCCGGCAAGGTCAACATGGAGATGGTCGAACTCGGGCCCCTCGATGCCGAGGACGAGAGGTTCGTGCGCGACCGCATCGAGGCCCACCTCAAGGAGACGGGCTCCGCCGTGGCGGGCCGCCTCATCAGCGAGTGGGTCGAAACCCTCCCCCGCTTCGTGAAGGTCATGCCGACCGACTATCGCCGGGTGCTCGAAGCGGCGCGGGCCGCCGCAGAGAGCGGTGACGACGTTACCGCCGCAATCATGGCGTCATCGCATGGGTGATCCGGTGGGGTTCCTCAAGTATGGCCGGGTCATGCCCACCCGGCGACCCATCGAGGTTCGCATCCACGACTGGCATGAGGTCTACGACGACTTCCCGCCCGAAGCGCTCCAGCAGCAGGCAGCCCGCTGTATGGACTGTGGCATCCCGTTCTGCAGCGACGGCTGCCCCCTGGGCAACCTGGTGCCGGACTGGAACGACCTGGCCTACCGGGACAGCTGGCGAGCCGCCATCGACCGGCTCCACGCCACCAACAACTTCCCGGAGTTCACCGGCCGGCTGTGCCCGGCGCCATGCGAGGCTTCGTGCGTGCTCGGGATCAACGTCGATGCGGTCACCATCAAACAGATCGAGCTCGAGATCATCGACCGGGCCTGGGACGAAGGATGGGTGGTACCCGTGCCCCCGGTTGTGGCGACCGGCAAGAGCGTCGCCGTCGTCGGCTCCGGCCCGGCGGGCTTGGCGGCCGGCCAGCAGCTCACTCGGGCCGGGCACTCGGTGACCGTGTTCGAACGCGACGATCGGGCGGGGGGACTGCTGCGCTACGGGATTCCCGAATTCAAGATGGAGAAGCGGTTCCTCGATCGGAGGCTCGCTCAATTGGAGGCCGAGGGCACGGTGTTCCGGCTGAACACCGAGATCGGCATCGACGTCACCGCCGCCGAGCTGACCTCAGCCTTCGACGCAGTGATTCTCGCCGGCGGCGCCACTGTCGCCCGCGACCTGGACATCGCGGGCCGCCACCTCAGCGGCATCCATCAAGCGATGGAATACCTACCCTTGGCGAATCGGGTCCAGGAAGGCGATTTCGCCGAACCCCCGATCTCGGCTGCCGGCAAGCACGTGGTCATCATCGGCGGCGGCGACACCGGAGCCGACTGCCTGGGCACAGCGCATCGCCAGGGCGCCGCTTCAGTCCACCAGTTCGAGATCCTGCCCCGACCGCCGAACGAACGCGACGCCTCGACTCCGTGGCCCACATGGCCGCTGCAGTACCGGGTGTCCTCGGCGCACGAGGAAGGCGGCGACCGTCACTTCGCCATCAGCACCGTGCGCTTCATCGACGACGGCACGGGCGGCGTGGCCGGGCTCGATACCAGTGGGGTGGAGCAGGTGATCGAGAACGGCCGGATGACGTTCGAGCCGATCCCGGGTACTGGGGAGCACTACCCCGCCGATCTCGTGTTGCTGGCGATGGGCTTCACCGGTGCCGAGCGCAGCCCGATGCTGGAGCAATTCGGCGTCGTTCTCACCGACGGCGGCAACGTCGCCCGCGACAAGCGCTGGGCCACCAACGTCCCCAACGTATTTGTGGCCGGCGACATGGGTCGCGGTCAATCCCTCATTGTCTGGGCCATTGCGGAGGGCCGGGCGGCGGCCGCCGCCGTCGACGCCCACCTCATGGGCACCACCGACCTCCCCACCCCGGTCCGGCCAGCCGACCGGGCGCTGCGATAACGTTCGAGCTATGCCTGTGATCGTCATCGGTGCCGACACTCCCCTCGGCATGGCCACGATGAACGCCCTTTTGCCGCGTCCCGGCGAAGTGCGCGCCTTCGTGACGTCTCCGCAAGCAGCCGAGGACTTGCGCCGCCGTGGGGTCAAGGTGGCTCTCGGCGATGTATCCGACGGCTCCCACGTCGGCGGGGCGGCCATCAACGCGTACTGCGCCGTCCTCATTGCCGACGCCGCCGCCGACGACCGGCCCCGGGCCTTTGCCGATAGCCCGCAAGCCGTGATCGCATCCTGGGTCGAAGGCCTCAACGACGCCAAGGTGGCCCGCGTCATATACGTGAGCGACCGGCCGGGCCCCACCGGGCGCGCCGACTTGAACGTCGACGTGGCGTATGTGAATACGAGAGACCGGTCCCCGGCCGACATTGCCGCCGAAATCGCCGCCCTGGAAGACGCAGCCGAGCTCCCCGGCAACGCCGGCTAGAAGATCTCCGGGCAGTTGGGCGCTACCGGATTGCGCAGCATCGCGCCGAAGCGAGCAACGGCATCGGCAGAGCCCTCGATGCGACCGGCGCGCCCCAGCGTGTTGGCCAGATCGGCCCCGAGATAGAGCGCACTGAGCGTCGCGACATCGAGCGTCACGTCCGCGGGCCGGGTCGTGGCCCCGCAAGCCGCCGCCTCCGGGGACCCATCGAGCGCGTAGGTTCCGGCGGCGATCCCTATCGGATCGGCAACCGCGATGGCGATTCGATCGGTCGTGGAGTAGCGCCGTGCCTCTAGAGCTCCGGGCACATCGAGCAGTCGGACGTACATCCCGTCGAGCTCCTTCCGCTGGATGGCGCGCGGGTTGGCCACCTGCCAGGGCAGCTCGAGATCGGGTGGCTGGTTGTCGGCCTGCACGGTGGGGAACAGGTCGATCGAGCACAGCAGCGACCACAGGCTGAGCCGGGCATCACCGTCGACTCCGAGAAGCTCACCGACGATCACCGATCCGGCGGCGATCGAGTCCTCCCACTTGCTCTTCTGGCGGTATGTGGCGTACCCGACCGGGGCGCCGCCGCGGAACGCTGCCAGGTGGCGCTTCTGCGAGGCTCCCCGCCGCCAATGCTCGGGGTCACGGAAGTGGTTCTGTTCCCACCACACGTCATTGCGCGAGGTTTGGCCCGGCCGGGTCGGGAACAGGGCTTCGTAGAGCTTCGGGAACACCGTGCGTACCTCGTCGAGTGAGAGCAGGCGCACTTCGTCGGGAGCCGCCGGCACCCCGGCCGCCGGGCCGTTGATGGTCCGATCGTGGACGGGGGCCGCCACCCCGTAGCCGACACGCCCATATATCGACGATTCCGAGGCCCACAGCCCGGAGAGCACCTCGCCGCGCCCGCTACAGTCGTCGAAATGAGCCCGGATCATGTCGGTGAGGATCCGGCGCCGCCGGTGCGTCGGCTTGACGGCAACCATCGTCAGGCCGCCCATGGGAGTCACGGTTCCCCCGGGCAGGGACACGTCGAAGGTGAGGCTTGCCGAGACACCCGCCATCTCGTCGCCTTCGAACGGCACGTAGGTCCGGGAGAGATCGACGAACCCTGCGAATCGCTCGTCGGCCCCGTCCTCGTCGACCGGGTCGTGGCCGAAGGCTCGCGACAACGTCTCTCGGAATGCGGGAATCTCGGAGGTCGTGATCGACCGGATCTCAATCGGCATGTCCAGAAACTAGCGTCGTGGACGGGCCCGGCAACGTCTAGGGTGTTGCGGTCGCTACCGATCCCGCAGGAGGACCCGTGACGCCCGCACGAATCGCCATTCAGTTCCACCCGCAACACGGCCAGTACCCGGCCATTCGGGCCGCAGTGGCCCGCGCCGAGGACATCGGGGTCGACATCGCCTACAACTGGGATCACTTCTACCCACTGTATGGCGAGCCGGACGGCGAGCATTTCGAGTGCTGGACGATGCTCGGCGCCTGGGCCGAGCAGACCGAGCGCATCCAGATCGGGCCGCTGGTCACGTGCAACAGCTATCGCAACCCGCAGCTGCTGGCCGACATGGCCCGCACCGTCGACCACATCTCCGGCGGCCGCTTGATCTTCGGTATCGGTTCTGGCTGGTTCGAGCGGGACTACACCGAGTACGGGTATGAGTTCGGCACCGCGGGGAGCCGACTCCAGGCGCTCAAGCGGGACCTCCCCGTGATCAAGGAGCGCTGGGCGAAGCTGAACCCTCCACCAACCCGCGAGTTGCCCATCCTGATCGGAGGCGGCGGCGAGAAGGTGACGCTGAAGCTGGTGGCCGAGCACGCCTCCATCTGGCACTACTTCGGCACTCCCGAGACCATGGCGCCGAAACTCGACATACTGCGCGGCCACTGCGCCGCGGTCGGCCGGGACTACGACGAGATCGAGAAGAGCGTCGGCATCGATTGGGAGAACGTGTCCGACATCGACCGGACAGCGAATGCCTTCTACGACCTCGGCTTTCGCCAATTCACATTCGGCGTCAATGGTCCCGACTACGACATCGGTTTCGTCAAGGCCTGGCTGGACTGGCGCGACAGCAAGAACTGAGCCGGCCCCGACGCGCCTCCCCGGGAGGAACGACTCCCGAGGGGCACCGGATTCACATCCAGGGCTTCTCGGCCCGACGATGCCTGCCGTTGGACCCTGGCCGCGGGGTGCGCCCCCCTGATACCTTGATGACTAGTCACCAAGAGGGTGGTGACT
>CAMYJM010000135.1 GCA_947258635.1 uncultured Acidimicrobiaceae bacterium | reverse complement strand
GTATCAGGTATCACGTATCACGTCTCGGGTGGCATATGCGGTTGCGCCGACCCTGATTGCCCGAGCGAAACGGGAGTTGGCCGAAACTAGATCATCGCCACAGAGTCGACGAAGGTTTGGAGGCGTTCCCGCGTCATGAATGTGACCTTCGTGTTGCGCCGCTCTTTTTCATAGACGGCGTAAGGGCCGTACTTGGCGGTGAAGAGCATGGCGCGATCCGCGTGGGACCCCATGAACTTCATGATGAAGGCGTCGATCGAGCGCTCATCCAGTTCAGGATGGCTTCCAGGAAGGTGTTCGACGAATTCCAGGTACGTCGTCGTCCCGCCCTTCGTGGCGCGCTTGGTGCCGTCCTCCTTCTCGACCACCTGGTAGCCGGATGCCCTCAAGAGGCCTGTGATGAAATCCTCGAGCCGCATTCCGAGGAGGCTGTCAGCGGAGCCGGCTACTGCCTCAATGACCTTGGCCGGGATGTGCAGCTCCTCCGACAACGGGGGCAGTTCGTCGCCGCCACCCCTGTAGCCACCGCCGCGACCAAACTCCATGGCGTGGAGCTTGCCCAGCGGATCATCGCTCGCCGCGACGTCGCCGGCCATGACGACATCGGTGTCCTTGGGGGCATCGAGGCGGCCCATTTCGGCCGGCTTCTTGATGTGCACGGTTGTCACCAGAACCGGCTGGCCCGCCTGGCGGCCATGGGCGGCGACGTGCTTGACCTCGGCGAGTGGAAGATGGTCGGCTTTGCTCTCGAAGATCCGCATGGCTTCGCGCCCCATCAGAGACGTGAGCACGTCATCGGGACCTTCTCCGGGGATCTGCGTGTCGAAGTAGACATGAGCAGTGGCGCCGGCAACTTTGAAGTCGACTTCCGAGAGCCGCGGTTCGGACCGGGCCGGAGCCGGCTGCGAATCGGCACGACCGCGGGCGAGCAGATACCAAGCGACCGCAGCCACGACGGCGACGACAATGAGCACAACAACTGGCGTGGGCAAGGTTCCTCCTCAGACGGCACCGCTTACGCAGACCGTAGCGTAGAGGCCGCAGCCGACGACAACGAACGCTCAGGAGACCTTGCGGCGCTGCGCGTCGAGGGCCCGCTGCCGGCGGATCCGGCGCCGCTCTCGCTCGGACATCCCGCCCCATATCCCGAACTTCTCACTGCTCACGATGGCGAACTCGAGACAGTCGGGCCGAACCGAGCACTCGCGACAAATCGATTTGGCCGTCCTTGTCGAGGCACCCCGCTCGGGGAAGAAGAGGTCGGGATCCGCACCACGACAGTTGGCCAGGTCTTGCCAAGCGAGTTCCTGTTTAGACAGGACCTCGAGCAACTGGCTGAACACAAGAATCTCCTACACGGTTGTAATTACAACAATGTGATTCTCACAACAATCGGCGCGGCTGTCAACCTGAACCCATTGATCTGTATTGGTTTTCGCGGGTTGGGCCCCGGAAACGCGGCGTCAAGCCTCGCAATTGGCACTCCCCAGCACACAGGACGCATAATGTGCCGTCAATTGGTGCAGCCGAAAGGAACGTTGTGACGGCGACGGAATCGAGGACCGACTCCGCTGGAAAAACCCGCCGGCCACTCCCCTGGCCGGTCCGCTTCTACCAATCAGACGTGGGCAAGAAGTACGTCATGGCCATTACCGGCATCGTCGGCCTCGGTTTCATCGTGTTTCACATGTTGGGCAACCTGCACGCATTCGAGGGGGCGCGTCAGCTCAACGAGTACGCCGAGGGCCTGCGCGACATCGGCGAGCCGATCGCGCCGCGCACTCTTCTCGTGTGGATCGGTCGCATCGGCCTGCTGGTGGCGCTGGTCCTCCATGTTCACTCCGCCTACACGCTGACCAGATCCAACCGGCGGGCGCGCGGATCGTCCGGTTACGAGGGTGACCGCACCTACCTGGCGGCCAACTACGCCAGCCGGACGATGGGCTGGACCGGTGTCATCATCTTGCTGTTCCTCGTTTGGCACCTCGCCGACCTCACCATCGGAGTCGAGCTGGCCAACCCCGATTTCGCCCGGGGCGAGGTCTACGCCAACTTGATAGCCAGCCTGGAGCGCTGGCCGGTGTTCCTTCTCTACGTTGGAGCCCAGGGGGCCCTCGCCTTGCACATCTGGCATGGAGCCTGGAGCCTGTTCCAGAGCATTGGCGTCAACAACCCACGGTTCAACCACTGGCGAGCCAATTTCGCCACCACCCTGGCGACCATCATCGCGGTGGGCTACTTGACCGTTCCATTCAGCATCATGTTCGGCATCATCCACTGAGGGGCACCATGGCAATCACACTCGACTCCAAAGTCCCCGCCGGCGACATCGCCGACAGGTGGAGCAACCACCGATTCTCCATCAAGTTGGTCAACCCGGCCAACAAGCGGAAGTACAAGGTGATCGTGGTCGGCACCGGCCTCGCCGGAGCTTCGGCCGCCGCCACGCTCGCCGAACTCGGCTATGAGGTCGAAGCGTTCACCTATCACGACTCGCCACGGCGGGCCCACAGCATTGCCGCTCAGGGTGGCATCAACGCGGCTAAGAACTACATGAACGATGGCGACAGTATTCGCCGCCTCTTCTATGACACCGTCAAGGGCGGTGACTACCGCTCCCGCGAGGCCAATGTCTATCGACTAGCTGAAGTGTCCAACGAGATCATCGACCAGGCCACGGCGCAGGGCGTGCCGTTCGCGCGTGACTACGGCGGACTCCTCGACAACCGCTCCTTCGGCGGGGCCCAGGTGTCGCGAACCTTCTATGCCAGGGGCCAAACAGGCCAGCAACTCCTCCTCGGAGCGTATCAAGCGCTGGCCCGCCAGATCGGCGCCGGGAAAGTCAAGATGCATGTCCGCACCGAGATGCTGGATGTGGTCGTCCACGAGGGACGGGCTGCAGGAATCGTCACTCGCGACCTGAAGACAGGTGAAGTCAAGTCGCACTCGGCGCACGCAGTTGTGCTGGCCACCGGTGGCTACGCCAACGTCTACTACCTGTCCACAATGGCGATGGCGTGCAACGCCACGGCGATATGGCGGGCCCACCTCAAGGGAGCCCTCTTCGCCAATCCGTGCTTCACGCAGATCCACCCGACGTGCATTCCGGCCTCCGATGAGTTCCAGTCGAAGCTGACCTTGATGTCGGAGTCGTTGCGTAACGACGGTCGCATTTGGGTACCGGAAAGCTCCGAGGACGGGCGCCCCGCCAATCAGATACCGGAGAGCGAGCGGGACTACTACCTGGAGCGGGCCTACCCCGCTTTTGGCAACCTCGTACCGCGCGACGTGGCCAGCCGGGCGGCAATGCGCATGATCGATGCGGAGCGGGGGGTGGGGTCTCTCAAGAATGGTGTGTATCTCGACTTCGCCGATGCAATCAGCCGGCTGGGCCGGGAGACCATCGAGGCCCGATACGGCAACCTGTTCGAGATGTACGAGCGGATCACCGACGAGAACCCCTACGAAGTGCCGATGCGGATCTACCCGGCGCCGCACTACACGATGGGAGGCCTGTGGGTCGACTACAACCTGATGACGACGATTCCGGGTTTGTACTCGATCGGGGAGGCCAACTTCTCAGATCACGGGGCCAACCGGCTCGGTGCCAGCGCCCTGATGCAGGGGCTGGCGGACGGGTACTTCGTGCTTCCCTACACGATCGGTGACTATCTGGCCGACTATCTCAACGTCCCACCGGTACCAACCGACGATCCCGCCTTCATCACAGCCGAGCAGGAAGTCAGCGACCACACCCACCGGCTGCTCGCAACCAGAGGCACCCGCTCGGTGGACTGGTTCCATCGCGAACTCGGCAAGATCATGATCGAGCATTGCGGAATGGCGCGCAGCCGCCCCGGCCTCGAGAAGGCGCTGAGCGAGATACCGGCGTTGCGGGCGGAATTCCACGCCGATGTTCGGGTGCTCGGCGATGCGAGCGGCCTCAATCAGGCGCTGGAGAACGCGGGGCGAGTCGCCGACTTCTTCGAGCTCGCCCAGTTGATGTGCCAGGACGCCCTCGACCGGGAGGAATCGGCCGGCGGCCACTTCCGCCTGGAGCATCAAACCCCCGAGGGCGAGGCGAGACGGGACGACATCGGCTTCAGCCACGTGTCGGCTTGGGAGTGGCGCGGACCAGGCGCGCCGGAGCTCAAGCACCGCGAGCCGCTCGCCTTCGATTACGTGGAGTTGGCCCAAAGGAGCTACAAGTAATGGATGTCAAGCTGCGAGTGTGGCGTCAGAATGGGCCGACCAATGATGGAGCTTTCAAGGAGTATGCCGCCAGGGGCATCAGCCCGGAAGCGTCGTTCCTCGAGATGCTCGACATCGTCAACGAGGAGCTGACGGCCGCCGGCGAGGAGCCGATTGCTTTCGACCATGACTGCCGGGAAGGAATCTGTGGCACCTGCGGGCTGATGATCAACGGCCAGCCGCACGGGCCCCAGCAGGGCACCGCCACCTGCCAGCTTCACATGCGCAAGTTCTCCGATGGCGCCACGATCGTTATCGAACCGTGGCGCGCCGCGGCCTTTCCCGTCGTCAAGGACCTCGTGGTCGACCGCAGCGCCTTCGACCGAATCATCGAGGCCGGAGGGTACATCAGCGTCGCCACCGGATCGGCGCCCGACGCCAACCTGATACCGGTGCCGAAGGATGCTGCAGAAGCGTCGATGGATGCCGCCGCCTGCATCGGCTGTGGAGCGTGTGTGGCCTCATGCCCCAACAGCGCCGCCCAGTTGTTCACGGCGGCCAAGATGGCCCATCTCAATCTTCTCCCCCAGGGCCAGCCGGAGCGTTTCCTCCGCGCCATCGCAATGGTCGATGTCATGGAGGAGTATTTCGGATCTTGCACGAATCACGGCGAATGCGAAACGGCCTGCCCCAAGGGCATCTCGATCGACTACATCGCCCACATGAACCGCGACTACCTGCGAGGCCAGCTCGCCAATTCGCGACTCGCCGGGCAGAGGGGGTAGCTTCGAGCGAGTCAGGATTTGATCGAGTTGTTTCGTATTCGAAACGGCCCGTCGGCCGCTGCGTCTTTCGGGATCGTCCCCTCCCGCTCTCCTGACCTCGGATCGCCGCGGAGATTGGGCGGCTACCGCCGGCTTCTACACTTGGGGGCGGAATTCGATGAAAGGACCGGTCGATCGTGAGCGTCCAGTTTCTCAGCGAGGAGTACGTGGCTGCTGCCAACGAGGCCCTGCGCAACCACGCCGCGTTTGCCGGCGCCATCACAGGGGTGGAACTGGCACTGCAGTTCCAGATAACCGAGATGCCGGAGGGGGGCGATGTCGCCTACTACATCGACATCTCAAATGGGTCCGCCACCGTCGGCCTGGGCGAACTCGATGAACCCGACGTCGTCGTCACGAACAGCTACGAGACGGCCGTCGGAATCTTCAAGGGAGACCTCAACACCCAGTTGGCCTTCATGACCGGCAAACTCGAGGTTGCGGGAAAGAACGTATCCAAGCTCTTGCTCAATCAGGCCGTCGTCAACGAGTTGCCCAACGCCATGGCGGCGGTTGATACGGAGTACTAGGGACCACCGCCGCGCCGGGCAATATGGGCGCTCCTGTTCGGTATGACACCACGGACCCAACCATGGGTTCGATCATCGGAGCTCGGTCGCTTGAAGGGGCAACGCTGCTTCCATGACCAATCGCGAACGAGACGATCACGCCGGTCCCGTCCCGGGCCGAGAAGTGACGCGTCGAGATCGAGCCACGCCATGGCGCGCCTCTTGCCGGCCGACGATGGGCCGGTCTGCGACGTGCCTGATCCGGGTGAACAGGTGAGAGGATTGCCGGAGTGGGGGTCTGTTAGTCCGCTCTGCAATCCACGAAACCGTTGATACGTAACGCTGCTCAACCGGTGAGAGCGAAACAGGAAGGGCGCACTTCGTGCGCCCTTCCTGCAGTCGTGGGTTTCCGTTTGCCTAGATGTTGACAGCGTCCTTGAGGGCTTTGCCGGCCTTGAAGGCCGGTACATTCGAAGCCGCGATCGGTACCGCAGCACCGGTGCGGGGATTACGTCCCATACGCGCTGCGCGATGACGACGCTCAAAGGTCCCGAACCCGGTTAGCTGTACCTTCTCACCGCGGGCGAGAGCCCGGGTGATGGCATCCAAAGCCGCGTCGAGCGCCGCCCCGGCTGCCGCCTTCGAGTCTCCGGTCTTTCCGGCGACTGCGTCAACTAGTTCTGCCTTGTTCACAAAAACCTCCTCCTTGTGGCCGATAGCGCACGAGATCAGAATTACACCCGTGTAACACTACTCTTCCCCCCGATATGCGGCAAGAACCGTTGCCTAACAACGCCATTGGAGCCTACGCACCACCCGGCGGCGACCGGTAGAGTGGCGGCTCCAGCGGGAAAGAGGATTGTGCATTGAAACGTGACTGGGCACGTGTAATTGCTGTCGGAGGCGCGCTCGTCGTCATCCAGTCGATCGCCTGGGAATACGCCCGGATGCAGCCGGACAACAACTACCTGGCCACCCCGTGGGCATACCGAGGCTACGAGTCGATCCATGGGACCGTTTTCGCCGTCATCGGCGGTGCGCTGCTCGTGGCGGTAATCCTGGTGGCCTCGAAAGCCAGCCAGGATTTACGGAACTCGATCGCCATCGTGGCAGCGATCGTGGCCGCCGGATGGTTGATCGCCTGGGCGTTTGCCGGGGGTGAGGATTTCGCACTTACCGGGGATTCGATCGTGGCGTTCTTGATCGCCGCCGCCGTCGGGTTCGGAGTCCGACTGGGGGCAACTCGACTCGCCGAATGGCGCTCGCTCGAGGCCATCTCCACAGCTCTCAGCGGCGCCACCGGGGCATTGATCACGATCGGTGCGATCTTCGTCGCCACCTTGATACTCGGAATCGTCATCGGCGATGAGAAGACCATGCCGGCTCATATCGGCGTGCTTCTGGTCCTGATCATCTTGGGCACTCTGATGAGCTTGATGCGGACGCCGAGTATGGCGGCCAACCGGATGCTCATGGCCT
>CAMYJM010000134.1 GCA_947258635.1 uncultured Acidimicrobiaceae bacterium | reverse complement strand
CCACGAGAAGCCGCGCCAGCACGAACCGCGCCGGCAGCTTGGCGGCAACGATGACTGCGACGAGCGCCAGCGCGTCGACGAGAAATGCCCATATGGCCTCGCGGGGAGTCACCGCGGCGGTGACGACGAACAGGAACGCCGCCACCAGCTTGGCCTCCGGGGCCAGCTTGTGGATCAAGCTGTGCTCGTGAACGTAGAGCGCGTGGGCGTGACCGGCTCCCATTGTCAGGCCGCCGCCGGGCCGGGACCGGATTTCTTGCGACGCTCGCGCACCGCATACACAACACCCGAGCCCACGGACAGGGTGATCAGGGTGCCGGCGATACCTGCAATGGCAAGGCTCAGCGACTCGTTATCGATGCCGGTGGTTGCGTAGTCGGCGAACAGGCCTCCGGCGAGACCGTGTTCGGTCGCACTCTCCGCGATCCCGGTGTCGGCGGCCACTCGCTCCAGGCCGTCCGGGCTGTCGGCAGCGAACTGGCTCACTACGCCGGCCAGGAATAGGGCGACCATGACGACCGCGATGACGAACACCCGGGTCTTTATCGGCTTGCGATTCGCCAGCTGCGCCACGTCGAGGTCGGAAGCGCCGTGGACCAGGTCGGGCCGGGCCGCCAGCACTGCGCCGACGGCCAGGGAGGTGATCACCGCCTCTCCGATCCCGATCAGAGCGTGCACCCCGACCATCGCCCCAAAGACGGTGTCGAAGGGAACCGGCACGCTGGCGCCGAAGAGCCACTCAATCGAGAAAGCCATGGAAGCGAAGACGACCGAGACGAGGGCCGCCAACCCGGCCGCCCCGGCAACGCCGCTCGCGCTCTTCGGAAGCATGCGGCGAAATAGCCGATAAACCGCATAGCCACCGAAGGCAGGGACAATCGCCATGTTGAGCACGTTGTATCCAAGCGCGGTGAGGCCACCGTCGGCGAATGCCAGCGCTTGGATCAGCACCACGATCGTCACGACGAGAGCCCCCAGCGTTGGACCGAGGAGGATGGCCGCCATGGCGCCACCGAGAAGATGGCCCGTGGTACCCGCCGCGACCGGGAAGTTGAACATCTGGGCCGCGAAGATGAAGGCGGCGGTGATCCCGGCCAGCGGCACCTGCTTGTCCTGAAGCCTCTCCGAAGTCTGCCGCAAGGCGCCGCCGACGGCGCCCACGCTGATCGCGCCGGTCGCCAGAGCGGTGCCTGCGTTGAGGAATCCGTCGGGTGCGTGCATCAGAACCACTCGCCTGGGCTGGACGTCAACCTAATAGTAATTGCGAATTGTTCGCAATTGCGCAGATTCGGATATCATGTCCCGGTGGCAGACACGATCGATCTTGGGACCTACCTTCGCCAGCGCGGTCACCGGCTCACCAACCCGCGCCGGTTCGTGTGGGATGTGCTCGGGGCGGCGCGGGGCCATCTCACCGCGGATCAGATCGCGACCCAGGTGCGGGGCCACGATTCCGGAATCAACCTGGCCTCCGTCTACCGGTCGCTGACGCTCTTCGCTCGGCTCGGGCTGGCTCGGGAATCCAACCTCGGCACCGACGGCGCCGGACGCTGGGAGCTGGCGCACCCCGATGACGAGTTTCACCTGATCTGCGACTCGTGCGGCGATGTGCAGCACCACGGGGGCGATCTCGTCGATCAGGTCCGCTCCCACCTTGGCGAGGATCACGGCTTCCAGGCAGCCACCATCGAGCTGTCGGTGAGCGGGGTGTGCAGCAGCTGCGCCGACGCGCCCCAGCCCGGGATAAGTCGGGGACTTAGGCCCTGGCCAAGCCTTCCCTCCGGGACTAGGACTGGGGACATACTCCCAAAGGAGAACCGATGACCGCGGTCCCCGTCGTTGCCGAGAACCTCGACCCGCATCATATCGCCCGGGTCCAATTCGACCGGGCTGCTCCGTACACCGACGACACCCAGGGCTGGGAAGGCATCTCGACGTGGCTATTCGAACCTCAGCGGATCGTCGAAGTGGCTTTTCCGGTCCGGCGCGACGACGGTCTCGTCCACATCTTTCACGGCTACCGCGTGTTGCACTCAGATTTCCGCGGACCCGGCAAGGGAGGGGTGCGGTTCCACCCGGAGGCCGGCCCGGAGGAGACAAAGGCTCTCGCCACCTGGATGACGTGGAAATGTGCCCTGGTCGACGTCCCCTTCGGTGGCGCCAAAGGCGGCGTGGTGTGCGATCCACGCTCGCTGTCCGTCGGCGAGAAGGAGCGCGTAACCCGTCGCTTCGTGGCCGCTCTCGGTGACATGATCGGCCCCCACACCGATATCCCGGCTCCCGACCTCTACACCGATGCACAAACGATGGCCTGGATGTTCGACACGTATTCGATGATGCACCCCGGCTTGGCCAGCCTTCCCGTAGTCACCGGCAAACCCGTTGCCCTCGGTGGTCTCGCCGCCCGAGACGGGGCCACTGCCCAGGGAGGATTCTGGGTGACCGAGCACTATCTCTCGATGGTGGCGATGCCGGGGCTCTCCTCGCTCGACGGTGCCCGGATCGCGATCCAGGGCTTCGGCAACGCGGGACGTCACGCCGCCAACATATTCCACGAGGCAGGCGCCATCATCCTGGCGGTCTCGGACTCCCGCGGCGGGGTCTACAACGCCTCGGGTCTCGATCCTGTCCACGTTGGCCGCCATAAGGACGCCACCGGGGGCGTCGTCGGCGCGGAGAACACTGAGCCGCTGGCGCCGCGGGCCGTCCTCGAGGTGGAATGCGACATCCTCATTCCGGCTGCGGTCGAGTGCCAGATCACTGCCGACAATGCACCGCGGGTGCAGGCCCGGCTGGTGGTGGAGCTCGCCAACGGCCCGACGACACCGGCCGCCGACGACATCCTCTTGGAACGAGGCATCCACGTGATCCCCGACATCCTCGCCAACGCCGGCGGAGTGGTGGTGTCCTACTTCGAGTGGGCGCAGAACATCGAAAACCAGCAGTGGGAGGAGGAGGCGGTCGGTGCTCAGCTACGGAAGCGAATGAGACGGGCCACGGAACGGGTCGTCACCCGGCGCGCCGGCATGGTCGATGCGATCGACTCATATCGGGAGCGGTGGCGCCAAGTGGCGCCGGACGACGGCGAGCTGCCCCTCCCCGATCTGCGCACCGCGGCTACATCAGTGGCCGTCAACGTGTGCCGCGATGCAGTCGTGCAACGAGGCGTCTGGCCCTAAACCGGGACCGATCAGGGCAGCCGGTACAGCATCCCTCGCTTGTCCCGCCCTGCGGTTGCGAGTGCCCCCGATTCACGCAGGCAATACGCCACCTCCTGAGCAAGGTGGCGGGACCGGCCCAGCCCAGCGGCGAGATCGGACGTCGTGAACGGATCGGGTAGGCCCTGCGGCAACAGCCCGAGCAGATCCTCCGGTGAGACAAGCTCAACCGTTTCCACAACGTCGACCAGGCGCCGTTCCTCGATGATGTAACCGCCACGCCGCCAGCCTCTCCCCGCGTCCGGGCGGCGGACCTCGTCCTCCTCGACGAGGGCAACCTCGAGCGCGAAATTGGGATGGCTCAACAGGGAGGGAAACGAGACCAGCTCCGCGCACACGTCCGCCGCGATGCCCTGCTTCGGCGATCGGCGCCGCGACACCTGTCGGCCGCCCTCATCGAGCTTCACGATCCACTTGACGGCAGCCACCGGGTGCACCAGTCGTATTGAATAGGCGTCGAGAAGCCGATCGAACTTGCGGCGCAAGGCGGAGAACCCTCGGGTCTGGATCTCGACGAGTAGTCCATCGCGCACCAGATCCACGACGAAGCCCTCCAGCGGGGCCTCGACCTGATCGCCCTCGCACCGGTACCACTCCTTGAGCGCGGCATGGAGCGGTTTCTCGTTGAGGGAACCGATGGTCGTCATGCTACGAGCCTACGGTTACCGGACACGGAAACAACGGATCACGAGGGCCTAGGGTGTAACCATGCTCAGGCAACGGGCCGTGCCCCTCATCGTGGCTGCGTCCCTGGTCCTCGCCGGGGCTTGCGGCTCTGACAGTGACAACGGGTCGACGACGAGCGAGACACCAGGCGTCGTGGATTCCAGCGTGCCTCCGGAAGACCCGGGATCCACGACTGGTCAGGACCGGAGCACCGAGCTCGTGGGTCGCTGGGATGTCGTCAACTACCTGCTCCCCGAGGGTGGCGGTCTCACCAACGTGGTCGGCGCCGAGTCGGTGTTCATCGAGTTCAACTCCGATGGCACTGTCAGTTACAGCACCGGCTGCAATTCGGGAGGCACCGAGTACAGCACGACCGGCACGTATTACGTACCGGAGTCGGCGCTCGACAGCACCCCGGAAGGTCAGTCGATCAGGATGGGCCCGCAATTCGAGCAAACTGAGCGCGGCTGTGACGGATTCCTCGGAGATCAGGACCGGGACCTTCCGATCAACATGGGTGCAGTGACCCGGTTCACGCTCGACGGGGAGCGCCTCCTCCTGCTTGCCGAGTTCCTCCTGATCGAGGCATTCAGGACGGGGTGAGAGACCGCGAACTCTGTCATGGGAGTTGGTCACGACCTGCGCGGGACCGGCACCTCTGCGGTTGAGCGAACCACGGCCTCAGCTCTCGAGTTGTGTCCCCAGCGCGGTGACGGCGTCCACGAACTCATCGATCATCTCGAAGATGACCTGCGACGTCGGCTTCGACTCGTTCATCGAACCGACCACCTGGCCGACGAAGTAGTTGATCAGTTTCTCGGCACCCGACCCGGGCCTGTGGGCGGCTCGGTCGATACGGACGACGGCTTCGTCGACCAGGATCGGCTGCAGCGGCATCGCGAGTGGGGCCGGGGTATTCGGGTCTTCCCACTCCTCGGTCCACGCCGACTTGAGCTGCCGGGCCGGTTTGCCGGTGAGGGAGCGCGACCGGATCGTGTCCTCGGCAGTGGCCGCCAGGAACTTCTCCTTCACGACCGGGTGGGTCTCGGCCTCGGTGGTCGTCAGCCACACCGACCCGCACCAGACGCCGGAGGCGCCCAGCGCCATCGCCGCCGCCATCTGGCGTCCCCGGCCGATGCCTCCGGCACCCAGGACCGGAACGTCCACCGCGTCGACGACCTCGGGCACCAGCACCATCGTGCCGATCTCACCGGTGTGCCCTCCGGCCTCAGCTCCCTGGGCGATGATGAGATCGACCCCGGCGTTGACGTGGCGGACGGCATGCTGCACCTTGCCGGCGAGCGCCCCGATGAGGCGTCCCGACTGCTTGACCTTGTCGATCATGAATCCGGGCGGCGGGCCCAGGGCATTGACATACAGCGCCGCGTCGTACGACAGGGCGACATCGAGCTGGGCGCCCACTTGCTCGGGCGAGAACGGTGCGGCCTGCTCGCTGCGCAGACCAAAGCGTCCGGCCTGGTCCCCCTCGGGTAATGGCGGCACGTCGTAGCGTTCCATCATCTCGCCCAGGAACTCCCGATGAGCTTGCGGGATCATCGCCTCGACGTCGGCGATCGTCGCGATCGAGTCGGACCCGACCGTCCACGCAGGCACGATGACATCCACCCCGTACGGGCGTCGGCCCAGCTCAGCCTCGATCCACTCCAGGTCGATGGCGAGCTGTTCCTCAGTGTGCGTCACCGCCCCGAGCACTCCGAGCCCCCCGGCCTTCGATACGGCGGCGACCACGTCGCGACAGTGGCTGAAGGCGAATATCGGGAGGTCGATTCCGAACATCTCGGTGGCTGCCGTCTTCATGCGGGTACCTCACTGGTGAGTAGGGACGTTGGGATATCGACAACACGCGCCCGGAGCCATTCGCCCAGGCTCTTGGCCTGAGCATCACGCCTCGTCGCCGCGGCGACACCTTCCTCGAGCAACCCGCGGATGACGAAGTTGAGTGAACGGAGGTTGGGCAATGAGTAGCGCTCGATCGGCAATGCTGCGGCCTCGGGAAGCAGCTGGCGCAGCTTGGCGACGGTCAAGAACTCGTCGAGCCAGGCCCACGCCTCGTCGCTGCGAGCGAACACCCCGAGATTGGCGTCTCCCCCCTTGTCGCCGGAACGAGCCCCGACAACGGCTCCGAGCGGCGCTGCCGTGGTCGCGCCGCCGGGCGCCACGGCAGCGGGCCCTGCGGCGGGCTCGATGGACACGACGCCGGGCGGGGCGATCGACTCGACCTGTGCGGTTGCCTCGTCGGCCAGGTGCACGTACTGCGGAACCAGGGCGGCGTCGATGCGAGCCGGCCGGTAGACGCCGTAGGGGGCAGCTGCGGTAGGTGCCCCGCTGAGGGCATACATGCCGGGGATCGACGCCAGCGCCGTCTCGATCATGGCGTTCGAGAACGCCCGGCCCACCTTGCGCTCGTCGGGATCCTTGACGGTGAGCCGCCATACGGCGGTCGCTTCCTCATTGCTCGCCGGGTCGGCCTTGTCGGTGCGGATGACCCGACTCTTCACCACTGCAAAGTCGTCCGGCGAGTAGGCGCAGGCGTCCCAGAAGGCGGCTGCGGCGAAGGCGGCTTTCTCCTCGATCTGCAGGCCGGTGAGGGCCACCTCGATCGAGTTGCGGTAGCCGCCGAGCTCGTTGATTCCCACTTTCAATGTCGCCGGCGGCGGCTCCCCCTGCGTGCCCGATATGCGCACCCGATCTGGGGCGATCTGCTCAACTGCGATCGTGTCGAAGCGGGCGGTTACATCGGGCCCGAGGTAGGCGGGCCCGCCGATCTCGTAGAGCAGCTGCGACGTCACGGTGCCGACGGTCACCGCTCCCCCGGTGCCGTCGTGCTTGCCGATCACGGCCGATCCGTCCGGGGCCACTTCCGCCCAGGGAAACCCGAGGCGGGCACCAGAGGCGGCGAAATCCGGCAGTTCCTCGAAGAACGAGTAGTTGCCGCCGGTGGCCTGGGCGCCGCACTCGATTACATGGCCGGCGACGACTGCCCCGGCGAGAGCATCCCAGTCGTCCCGGGCCCAGCCGTGGCGCCAAGCTGCCGGGCCGCAAGCCACCGCCGCATCGGTGACGCGGCCGGTGACCACGATGTCGGCGCCCCGGTCCAAAGCCGCCA